>NZ_JADBUP010000138.1:0-18840 GCF_020245605.1 Microcystis sp. M061S2
AGACATGGCTTTTTTTCTCCCCTCGCTCTACGGCACTCACTGCTTTCTGTCTTAAATCATCACTATAGGGTGCTGCCATGAAAGCTTCTCCTCATTTCTTTTTCTCTATTATGTCCTAACTATCCCGCTCTTTGCTATATTGTAAATCTGACCTCCTCACTGCGACTTCGGCGCGGTGATGACCGACAGATCAAATGTTGAGAGGGTGGCACTCGTTGACAATCCCTAGATTAATCCCTACTGATTGCCCGTTATTGGGAAGGGTTTCCAGTTTAATCTCAACGACAAAGCCTAAAAAATAGCGATTCGCCGCGTCTTTAATTACCGTGACCGCTCGAGGTTCCGAAGAGATCAACAAAAGCTGTCGTGAAACGTGGGCTTTTTAACCTCAATTTTTCGATAACTTTTCCTTTGTAGCAAAGTTTGTTACTTCTCGACAGGGAAAATATTCAGCCAGTTTTAAGCCAGTAGATACGGTTGTTTATTGGGGAGAGTCAGGAATTTTTCACCTAGATGTTCCAACAGTTACCGAAGCATCAACTAGGATCGCCTTAATACTGTTCGGGTCAATTTTATTAACTCGATCGAGGAGTAAAAACTAAAACCAATCGGTTTTGGAGAGAGCAAAATTATCCCCAAAACTGCTCTAGATCGAGATCGGCTTTGTTGAAATGGAAAACAGGGATTATTCCCTAAAAAACTAGCAACTTTTTTGACTATAATAACGACAAGATTATCGGTATAGTTTTAGACTGTTAGACGATCCTATCATCAGCCCTATCTCGATCGCAATATATATTTATGAAATTTAGTGAAATTGCCCAAAAATTAAGCCCTTTAGTCTCTGCTCACAGTTTAACTGTCTATCCCGACAGAAATCCCCAAATTAAAGCCATAACTCCCATCGAAACCGCCCTAGTCGATACCATTAGCTATATCGAAGGGGGAAAATTTGCTGCCTTTGTCGCCAAAACTGACGCTACTGCCCTAATTCTGCCCCTGGATACCAATTTACAACAACAGGCCGACGAACGCGGCATCGCTTGGTTAGCCAGTGCCAATCCCCGACTTTTATTCGCCCACGCCATCAAATTATTCTATCAACCCTTTCAGCCCCAACCCTACATTCACGCCACCGCCGTGGTGCATCCATCGGCTAAAATCGGCCATAAAGTTGCCATCGGGGCCCATGCTGTGGTGGAAGCGAATGTCACCCTCGGTGATGGTGTTTGCATTCATCCTAACGCCGTTGTTTACCCCGGGGTGTATATTGGCGATCGCACAATTCTCCACGCTAACTGTACCATCCATGAACGGGTACAAATCGGCAATGATTGCGTTATCCACAGTGGCGCTGTTATCGGTGCGGAGGGCTTCGGTTTTGTGCCGGTTCCCGAAGGCTGGTTTAAGATGGAACAATCGGGTATCGTGGTCTTAGAAGATGGCGTAGAAATTGGCTGTAATAGCGCCGTGGATCGTCCGGCAGTGGGAGAAACCCGCATCGGTAGCCAGACTAAGATCGATAATCTCGTCCATATTGCCCATAATTGCCAAATTGGCCAAGCTTGCGCCCTAGCAGGACAGGTGGGCATGGCAGGAGGCGTAAAATTGGGCAATCGCGTTATTTTAGCGGGACAGGTGGGCATTGCCAATCAAGCAGCGATCGGAGACGGTGCGATCGCAACCGCCCAAACTGGCATTCACAACGATATCGGGGCAGGAGAAGTGGTTTCTGGTTCTCCCGCCATGCCGCATAAACTATTCCTCAAGGTAGCAGCCGCTTACAAGCGTTTACCCGAAATCTATCAAGCGGTTAAGCAATTAAAAAAATAGCTCTATTCAGGAGGCAGGGGGCAGGGGGCAGAAGGCAGGAGATTATTTTTATTTATTCTCCCTTCTCCCTTCTCCCCACTTCCCACACCCCACTTCCCCATCTCCCTACACCCCACACCCTACACCCCACACCCCGATCAAAGTGACTCGCAAAAGCAAGGGCGCTATCGCCGCAGGACATCCAAAAACTGCCGAAGCTGGACAATTAATCTTAGAAATGGGCGGAAATGCCTTCGATGCGATAGTTGGCTCGATTTTAGCGGCTTTCGTGGTCGAATTCACCCTCGCTTCGGCGGGGGGCGGCGGTTTTTTACTAGCACATACCAAAGAAAAAGTCAATACCCTTTTTGATTTTTTTTGTCAAACTCCCAAATCTAAAAAACCCTTGACAAATATCGACTTTTACCCTGTGGCGATCAATTTTGGTGGTGCTAGTCAAGATTTTCACATTGGCCGAGGTGCGATCGCGACTCCTGGGGCGTTACGGGGATTGGAAACAGTGCAGAAAAAACTAGGAAAATTGCCCTTTGCCGTGGTAGCGGAGCCAGCGATCGAATATGCTCGACAAGGCTACATTTTGAGCCAATATAACGGCTTTTGCCTGGGTTTACTATCTTCGATCCTGCTCAAAGATAGAGAGGGTTTAAAAGTCTATGCTCCCCAAGGAAAACTCCTCCAAGCTGGCGATCGCTGTGTGATGAGGGATTTTGCCAATAGCTTAGAGGAATTAAGCAAAAAAGGCGTAAAAGACTTTTATGAGGGAGAAATCGCCCACCAAATCGCCAAAGATATGCAGGAGGGTGGTTATCTTACCCTAGAGGATTTAAATCATTACCAAGTCCTTGAGAGAAAACCCCTAAAAACCCAATATCGCGGGTACGAAATACTGACCAATCCGCCTCCTAGTTCTGGAGGAATTCTCCTGGCTTTTGCCCTAAAATTACTGGAAACAGTCAATTTATCGGCTTTAGAGCCTCTAGGAGCCAAACATCTGCAAATTTTAACGGAAGTGATGGCCTTAACCAATCAAGCGCGGGTTCAAGGCTACGATGATTTTATCCATCAGGAGGGAATCGCAGACAAGTTTCTCTCATCAGAATTTTTAGGCAAATATGCCAATAAATGGGGCAGTACCACCCATATTAGTGTTATCGATGGGGAAGGTAACGCCGCCAGTGCCACCTTTTCCAACGGCGAAGGATCGGCTTATACCGTGCCGGGGACGGGAATTATGCTCAATAACATGATCGGGGAAGCGGACTTAAATCCCTTTGGTTTTCACAATTGGCCCGTCGATCATCGTTTATCCTCAATGATGTCCCCGACGATGATTTTAGAGGAAGGAAAGCCGCGATTTGTTCTCGGTTCTGGGGGTTCCAATCGCATTCGCACCGCTATTTTCCAGGTTATTAGCAATTTAATCGATTTTCGGCAATCTTTAGCCGCTGCGATCGCTGCCTCGCGCATACATTGGGAAAATCAACAATTAGGAATTGAACCCCTAGAAGATCGGGAAAATCTGCTCGAAAATCTGGTTTTACCCGCAAATACTCAAGTATCCTGGTGGCAAGAACAAAATATGTTTTTTGGGGGTGTGCATGGGGTGGCAGTGAACGAGCGGGGGGAGTTAACCGCTACGGGCGATCCGCGTCGGGATGGAGTAGGATTATTGATTAGTAATTAGTAATCGGCCAACATAGTGGTGTGAGCTTGTTTACTTCTTATCGTTTACTGTTTACTTTTGAGATACTCATGTTGCTCTTGCGTTATGGTATTACCGTGAGTGCGGTGCTTGGGTTGATTTTCTTGGCTGAATCCTCGGTTAAGGCACAAACTCAGTCCGCTGCCGATTTATTGAAGAAACCCCAACCTACTGCCAATCCAGTTTCTCAATTACCCGGTCCATCGGCGGCACCGGCAACCACGGAAGCGGATCCCAAAGCCCCTAATTATCTTAATCCTAGTGGCAATCCCCTAATTTTTCCCACCAAACCGGATGAGGTGAATATTAGGGTAGTACAACCGATCACCTTAAATCAAGCGATCGAATTAGCTTTAAAAAATAATCAGACCTTACAGACAGCCCGGGTCGATTTAGAAATCGCTCGCGCCCAATTAAAGGAACAACAGGCGGCTTTATTACCCACGGCCCAGGCGGAAACCAGTCTCAGTCAAGATCAATCGGCAGCCGCCCAAAGACAAAATAATTTGGCTCGTCAACAGGGCATCCCAGCAGTTACATCCGAAGATAGTACCAACTTTCAGGGTAGTGTTCGGATTGTCTATGGGGTTTATACAGGGGGTGAACGGTCAGCCCAGATCAAAAGGGCCGAAAAAGTGATCCGGCAACGGGAATTAGAGGTGGAAACAGTCTCGGAACAAACTCGTTTTGATGCCACCGATGCCTATTATGAATTACAGAGGGGTGATGCCCAGGTAGCGATCGCCCAAGCCTCGATCGAAGATGCTAGTCAAAGTTTACGCGATGCTCAATTATTGGAGCAAGCGGGACTAGGAACCCGATTTGCTGTTCTACAGGCGGAAGTTGACCTGGCCAACGCTAACCAAGACTTAACCCGGGCGATTTCTAACCAGCGTATTTCCAGACGGCGACTGGCACAGATATTGAGTGTCGGTCAGCACATCGAGTTAACCGCTGCCGATGAGATTCGCGAGGCCGGAACTTGGGGCTTGAGTCTTGATGATAGTATCGTTTTAGCCTATAAAAATCGTGCGGAATTAGAACAACAACTCTTACAACGGGAAATTAGCCAACAGGATCGCTCGATCGCCATTTCGGCGGTGATTCCCCAAGTAGACCTTTTGGGCGAGTATAATGTCCTCAACGATCTCAGTGATGATGCTGGTTTTGGCGATGGTTTTAGCGTTGGCGGCCGGATTCGCTGGACTTTTTTTGATGGTGGTAGTGCTTTTGCTCGCGCTCGTCAAGCGGAAAGAAATATCGATCGCGCCGATACGGAATTCTCCCTCCGTCGCAATGAAATTCGCCTTCAGGTGGAGGAATCCTACTATAGTTTGATTTCTAACCAAGAAAACATCAAAACTTCGCAAAAAAGCATTGAATCCGCCACGGAAAGTCTGCGATTAGCCCGGTTACGCTTTCAGGCGGGTGTGGGAACCCAAACGGATGTGATCAACTCCCAACGGGATTTAACCGATGCCAGAAGCCGTTATCTACAGGCGATCGTCGATTACAATAGATCCTTGAATAGTCTCCAGCGAGCGATTAGTAATTTACCGGATAATCGTTTGTTTGAAGTGCGTTAATTGTGCGATTTATTGATGTGTGGTGTGGGGGGAGATAGGCAAATCTCCCCTATTTTAATGAGTTTCGATAGATCACCTGGTTAGGCGATCGTTCCCGTCAAGGGGGAACTAGGACTAGCATAGGACTTAATCGGCATTCTTCCCGCTAAATAGGCTAAACGTCCCGCTTTTGCCGCCATTGCCATGGCTTGGGCCATCATAGCTGGATTGGCCGCCATAGCGATCGCACTGTTAATTAATAAAGCATCCGCACCCATTTCCATGGCCCGGGCCGCTTCTGAGGGTGTACCGATCCCGGCATCTACCACCACGGGAATTTGGGCCGATTCGATGATAATCGCGATATTTGCCTCATTTTTCAGGCCCTGTCCCGACCCAATCGGCGATCCTAGCGGCATAACCGTGGCGCAGCCAGCTTCCTCTAAACGTTTGGCCAAGAGAGGATCGGCGTTAATATAGGGCAGTACGGCAAAACCTTCTTTAACTAATTGTTCCGCCGCTTGCAAAGTTCCGATCGGATCGGGTAATAAATATTTAGGATCGGGAATAACTTCGAGTTTAATAAAGTTATTGTCTTCCTGTCCCAATAATTTGGCCATTTCTCGCCCTAAACGGGCCACCCGAATCGCTTCTTCGGCCGTTTGACAACCGGCAGTGTTGGGTAACATCCAGATTTTCGACCAATCGATCGCCGCTGCTAATCCCTCATGACCGGGAGCGTTCGTTTGTACTCGTCTAACGGCGACGGTGACGATCTGACATTCACTGGCAGTAATACTTTCCTGCATAGTCGTCAGATTGGCATATTTGCCAGTCCCAGTCATCAAGCGGGAGTGAAAGGTTTTCCCCGCAATGGTGAGGCGATCATTCTGGGGCGATAAAAGCGCTTGGGGTTTATTCTCAATAATAGTTAAGGACATAGGTGGAACAGTAACGGGTGATGGTTGATTAAAGCGATCGCAGCTAAAATGGGTCAAAATGGGATTAACTTTGTCATTAATCACCAGGTCAGCGATTAAGGAAGCAGTGACAGGAGCGAGTAAAATGCCGTTACGATAGTGACCGGTGGCTAAAATCAGGTTATCACAGCTGCTGCGGCCTAAAATGGGTAATTCATCCGGTGTACCCGGACGGAATCCCCACCACATTTCCTCGATTTCCCAGTCAGCTAAAGGGGGATAGAGACGGGTGGCGCGCTCAAAAAGGGTTTGTAGTCCTTGGGGTGTATTGCCAGTTTGCCAGGCCACTTTTTCGGAAGTGGCCCCGATAATTAAACGACCATGGCGACGGGGAACTAGATAGGTTTGCGGACCGAATAAAACCCTAGCTAAGGTTTGGTTAGGGGGCATTTTTACCGCAGCCATTTGACCTTTGACGGGATGGATAGGGAGGGGTAAAAGTTGACTGGCCCAGGCTCCGGTCGCTAAAATGTAAATTTTTGCTTCTAATTCCCCAATTGAGGTATAAATACTCTTGACTTTTCCCTGCTTTTGTTGTATAGCGTGGACTTCTACCCCTTGGCGAATTTCTACCCCTAAATTTTCGGCCGCTTGTTGCAGCGCCGTCACTAGCTGCCGGTTATCCACTTGTCCATCGTCGGGATACCACCAACCACCGATCACATCTTTACCTAGTCCGGGTTGGTAGAGGTGAACTGCATTGCTGTCTAACCAAATTTTATTAACTTCCTCGGTAGTAACGGGCTGATCTAGCTCGTAAACGGGAGCAAGAATACCGCAGGGATAGTAACCGCTGTTTATTCCCGTTAAATCCTCGATTTTGCGGGTCCACTCTGGATATAGCCAGCGCGATTGCAGGCAAAGATCGAGAAATGGACCCGGGGGAATCCCCTCCGCGTGGGGAGCCAACATTCCCGCAGCCGCACGACTAGCGGCCTGAGCTATATCTCGAACTAGGAGGGTAACTTTTGCCCCGCGCAATTGCAAATCGACGGCGATCGCTAATCCGATGATACCACCGCCCACGATCAAAATTTCGCTAGTTGAGTTCATAAAGTCTCTGGCACCAAAAATAATTACTGAAATGACAAGGAATCAGAAGTTAGAAAAAGAAAAGTGTAGTAAAATAACATATATAGTCTTTATTATCCCAATTAATCATAATTTTTAGCTTGATTGACTACTAAAATCGCAATTAGTCAGCCGAGAGGGGGAAGAAGTGGGGCTACGGGCATAATTTAAGCTTAAGATGATTTGTAGTCGATCTTTTCTAAGCTTCCCTTTTTCTTTAGAGCTTATGACTTCCCCTGCTGTCGATCGAGTTTATCAAGGTCAATTTGGAGAGTTTACGATTACGGATGGCGATCGCCTAGGTGTGCGTCTCTACCGTTTGGGGTTAAATTTAGCGGCTTTTAGTTTCGCTGTCGCTACAATTATAGTTCTCACCCGACCGCAATTACTGCCCCTGACTAACCTTTTATACATGGGTTTTTGTCTGGGGTTAGGCATCAGTTTATTGACTATCCATATATATTTAATTCCCCTTCATCGTCTCCTGCAAGTTTTTTGGCTAATTGGGGCGATTACTTCCCTAATTTTCAGCCTTTATTATCAACTTTCTCCCCTAGAATTTGTCTATAACCACCCGGTGAGTTTATTCGGTGTGGGCTTTATTTTTGCTAGTCTCACGGGGATTTATTTCAAAGAAGCTTTTTGTTTTAATCGTCTAGAAACCAAGTTTTTAACCCCTCTAGTTCCCACCCTTTTACTCGGTCATCTTTTGGGGATATTGCCCTTAAATTGGGAAAAGGGGCTATTAATTCTCTGGGCGACTTTATTCGTTATCTTTGCTCTGAGAAAATTAAGCCAACCTCTCCCCAACGATATCGGTGATAAATCGGTCTTTGAACATCTTAATCACTGATAAACTCTCCAGAGATTAAAATCTATTCTAAGATACAGTCTTGCGGGCAAGTGAGTGGAACGAACCACTCCAGACACAAAGGACACAAAGATCGATCACTACTATATAAGTTAAACTGATCGGGTTTCAGCTTTTTGTTCTTTGTCTCTTTCTGGTTTATTCTTGGTCAGTAATCAGTAAACAGTAAGCAGTAATCAGTGAAAAGACAGTAGAAAACTTCTATTTAATACTGTCACTTAAAACTCAAATCTGATAACTGATAACTGATAACTGATAACTGTTACTTATCTGGAGTCCTCGATGGTAGCCGGATTAGTAGTATTGGCAGTCTTGCTAGTGAACATTTGTATCAGACTAAAACCGACAAAAGCGAGTAAAGCTATGCCACCAATAGCAGTAACAATTTTACCCACGAGATTTTCTGTGCGGGGTTGTTCGGGGGCATCCTCGTTGGGATCCTCCGAATGGGCAAAACGATTGTAGAGGAAATCGAGGGCTTCATTGCGGAGTTCGTAGTAACGGGGATCCTCGGTAATTTGGGAACGAACCCGGGGACGGGCAAAAGGCATCTTTAGCACCTCCCCAATTTTAGCGCTCGGGCCGTTGGTCATCATCACCAAGCGATCGCACAAGAACAAAGCCTCATCGATATCGTGGGTAATCATCAACACCGTTAACTGGTGTTCTTGCCAGATTTTCAGCAATTCTTCCTGTAATTCCTCTTTGGTGATCGCATCTAAAGCCCCAAAAGGTTCATCGAGGATGAGGACTTGGGGACGAATGGCCAGGGCGCGCGCGATCGCAACCCGTTGTTTCATACCTCCCGATAATTGGGGGGGTTTTTTCTGGGCTGCTTCTGTCAATCCCACTAAGGATAGATTTTCTTCCACGATCTTCACCTTCTCAGCATGAGATTTTTCGGGATAAACGGAATTAACCCCGATATAAACGTTCTCAAAGGCAGTTTTCCAGGGCAAAAGCGAATAATTTTGGAACACCATCATCCGGTCCGGTCCTGGTTCCTTAACCTCTTTATCCTGTAGCAGCACTTGCCCACGACTAGGAGAAGAAAACCCCGCCACCATATTTAAAAGGGTCGATTTACCGCAGCCGGAGTGACCGATAATGCAGACAAATTCCCCCTCATTGACTTGCAGCTCCACACCGTCTAAAACGGTGTAAACCCCTTCGGGAGAGGGGTATTCTTTGGCAACATTACTAACTAATAAAAAAGGCTGGGTGGTGGTGCTGGAATTCACGGTCTTATCAGTAAAAGTTTGCATATTCGTCCTAGATTTATTTTAAGGTGGGCAAAGCCCACCACAACCATTAATTAGCGACGGTATCATCGAGGAGAACTTCTGAGACGCGATAATCGCGACGGATCGAGAAACGTTCCAGATAGCCGATCGGATCGTCAGGATTGAAAATAAGACGATCAAAGAGGGCGAAACTGTGGCGATCGGGTTCCAAATCGGGAAGGCCCAGGGACCGGCAAGCTTCGCCAAACAGATCGGGACGACGGACGCGTTCAATCACTTCCACCCAGTTGCGGGGAAAAGGCGCGTAACCCCAACGAGCAAGCTGAGTTAGGGTCCATAGGGCCTCACTCCTGCCCGGACAGTTAGCTTGATCGACGTAAAACTGATTAAATCGGAATAGGGGTTCGGGGGCAGTTCCTAAACCGCGATCGTAACCATCGAGAAAACCGGGGCGGATAATCGCCCTATCCACGCCCACATACTGGGGCTGACTGAGAATATTGACGATTTCTTCTCGATTACGCTGATCATCGCAGTATTCACAGGCTTTAATTAAAGCTTTCACCATGGCGATATGGGTTTCGGGATGTTTCGCCGCCCAAGTTTCCTTAACCCCGAGGACTTTTTCCTGGTGTCCAGGCCAAATATCAAGATCGGTGGCGATAACGTAGCCTAATTTTTCGTGAACGGCGTAGGAGTTCCAGGGTTCCCCCACACAATAACCGTCGATCTTACCCGCTTTTAGTAGGGAAACCATCTGAGGCGGCGGAATTACGGCTAAATTCACATCACTATCGGGATCGATGCCGCCACTAGCTAACCAGTAGCGTAACAGTAGATTGTGCATGGAAGCGGGGTGAACCATGCCGAAAGTGGCGATTTGATCGGGACTTTGCTGGAGGGCCTCCTTCAAGTCCTCCAGTTTTTCTACCCCCAATTCCCTGTATTTATTGCTGAGGGTGATGGCGTTACCGTTGCGACTGAGTACCAAAGCACTAATCACGGGGACAGAGGGCTTATTTCCAGCCCCAATGGTCATGCTCAGGGGCATTCCCGCCACCATCTGGGCCGCATCGAGACGACCGGTGGCCACTCCTTGGGCGAGCGCTTTCCAGTTGGGTTCCCGTTGCAGGATAACATCCTCTAATCCTTCCTCGGCGAAGAAACCTTTCTCTTTGGCGATAATAATCGGGGCGCAATCGGTGAGGGGGATAAAACCGATGGTGGGATTGGTTTTCAGTCTGGTAGCTTGGCCGATCACTGTTACCGGTTCGGTGGGTTGGCCGACTTTCTTCGATCGCTTCTGTTGGTTGAGGAAATAAACGATCTCGTTACGGAGGGAGTAGTAACTGGGGTGGTTAACTACTTCTAAACGATGCCGGGGCCGGGGAATGGGAACATCGAGAATCTGACCGATATGGGCCTCCGGACCGGTGGTTAACATCACCACTCGATCGGATAGTAATAGGGCTTCATCCACATCGTGCGTGACCATGATACAGGTAACGTGGCTTTCCTCGACGATTTCCATCAAACGTTCCTGTAAATTGCCTCTGGTTAACGCATCCAGCGCCCCAAAGGGTTCATCAAGTAGCAGGACTTTTGGCCGTAGGGCTAGGGCGCGGGCGATCGCTACCCGTTGTTTCATGCCTCCCGATAATTCTCCCGGTCGTTTGTTGGCCGCATGGCGCAGGTGTACCATATCGATACTATGTTCGATGACACTTTTGCGTTCAGCAGCCGGTAGATGACGCAGCACGCGGTTAACTCCTAGGGCGATATTTTCCCGGACGGTTAACCAGGGCAGCAGCGAATAATTCTGGAACACCACCATGCGATCGGGGCCGGGGCCTTTAATTTCTCTTCCCTCTAAAATCACCCCTCCCACCGTCGGGCGATCGAGTCCAGCGACCATATTTAAGAGGGTGGATTTCCCGCAACCGGAGTGACCGATTAAAGAGATAAATTCCCCTTGAGTAACGCTGAGATCGATATTTTTCAGGGCAATATATTGACGGCCATCGGGGAGAGGGAAAACCTTATCAATGTGATCGACTTCAATAAATGCAGACATTTTCAGTTATCAGTTATCAGTTATTAGTTATTAGTTATCAGTTATCAGATGTGAGTTTTTAGTTTACTGTTTACTGTTTACTTAAAAAGCTCCCCACACCCCACACCCCACACCCTGCCCCCACCGAAAAACTTTTTGCCGCAAACCCTATTTATTTTCTTCGGGTACAACTAATTTAGCGATGTAGGCCATGAGGCGATCGAGTAGGAAACCAACAATACCCACATAAATCAGAGCGAGGATAATTTCACTGATCATGGAACTATTCCAAGCATCCCAGATAAAGAAGCCAATTCCCACGCCACCGATCAGCATTTCCGCCGCTACAATCGCCAACCAAGATAAACCGATACCGATTCTTAATCCCGTGAAAACGTAGGGAACGGTGGCGGGAAAAAGAATATTGAAAAAATATTCAACTTTGGATAATTTTAGCACTCTAGAGACGTTTTTATAGTCTTGGGGAACCTGTTGTACTCCCACGGCTGTGTTAATAATAATTGGCCAAATTGCTGTAATAAAAATTACAAATATGGCACTAGGTTCGTTATTACGAAAAGCCGCTAGGGAGATGGGTAGCCAAGCTAGGGGGGGAACGGTACGCAGGATTTGGAAAATCGGATCGATCGCATCATAAATTAGGGCGCTGCTACCGATTAAAATACCCGCAGCGATGCCAACAATAGCGGCAAGGGTAAAACCGACGGCCACCCGTTGTAAACTGGCGAAAATTTGCCAGAATAACCCCACATCCGTGCCACCATTATTGAAAAAGGGATTAATAATTAATTCCCAGGTATCGCTAACCACTTTAGTGGGACTAGGGAGGGGGGCATCGGGACTAAAACAGAGTATTTGCCAGATGAGAAGGAAAATTAATAAAGCAATCGCCGAAGTTGCTAGTTTGGGTAATTTTTTTTTGAGGTCTTTTACCCATTTTGAACCTTGAGAACGACGAGAAATAGAAACAGCCATAATCAGTTATCAGTTATCAGTTATCAGTTATCAGTGGTGGAGTGGTCAGTGGTTCAGTTATCAGCATCAGTGATCAGTTATCAGTTATTAATTACCAGTTATCAGCAAATGATCTTTAACTGTTGACGGGTTACTGATTACTGATTACTGAATCGCTGATTACTGATTAGTGATCACTGATTTAAACCTTTTTAATCTTGAGAGATTTCAGGTAAGCGGTGGGATTTTCGGGGTCAAAAGTAACACCATCAAAGAAAGTTTCCACACCGCGAGAGGTAGAGGTGGGAATTTGATCGGCCGGAACATTGAGGGCTGTGGCGGCTTCTCTCCAGATATCTTCCCGGTTAACCTTATCAACTAAAGCTTTGATGTCCGTATCGGCGGGAATATAGCCCCAACGGATGTCTTCAGTCACAAACCAAGTATCATGACTCTTGTAGGGATAGGAAGCGTTATCAGCCCAGAATTTCATGGCTACGGGGCTATTTTCGATTTTGCGACCATCACCGAAATCGATATTACCTTGCATTCTTCCCAAGATATCGGCGGGGTCAATTTTCAGCCATTCCCGTCCTGAAATAATCTCGCACATTTCCTTAACATTAGCGGGATCGTTGCACCATTGCTGCGCTTCTAGAACAGCCATAGTTAAAGCTTTTGCCGCTTTGGGATTTTTATCCACCCAATCGGCGCGTAAAGCGAAGGCTTTTTCGGGGTGATCCTTCCAGAATTCTCCAGTGATCAGGGCAGTGTACCCGAGGCCTTTGGAGACGATTTGGGCGTTCCACGGTTCGCCGACACAGAACGCGTCCATGGTGCCGACTTTCATATTGGCCACCATCTGCGGCGGGGGAACGACGATGAGGGAGATGTCATTATTGGGATCGATGCCGCCCGCAGATAGCCAGTAACGCATGAACAGGTCGTGGTTGCCCCCCGGAAAGGTGACGGCAGCTTTCATTTCTTTGCCGGCAGATTTCGCTTTGGTGAGGGTTTCTTTGAGTTTAGAACTGTCGAGGTCGAGTTTTAAATCCGCGTGGGATTTGGAGATCGATATGGCCTGACCGTTGATATTCAAACGTGCCAGAATATACATCGGTACGGGCTGTTTGGTAATTTTGCCCAAGGTCATTAGGTAGGGCATGGGGCTGAGGATGTGGGACCCGTCGATACCGTTACCCGCCGAACCTAATTCGAGGTTATCCCGGGTTGCAGCCCAAGAGGCTTGTTTCATCACTTGCACATCGGGCATCCCGTGTTTAGCGAATAAACCTTTTTCTTTGGCGATAATTAAGGGGGCAGCGTCGGTGAGGGCAATAAAACCTAGTTTAGCGGTGGTGACTTCGGGAGTTTCTCCACTGGCAACGGGGGAAGCTGCAGGACTGCCGGCCGGGGAGGGACTGGTCGCGGTATTATTGGGAGTGGCGCAACCGTGGAGAATTGCTGTTCCTACGGCAGTTGCCCCGGCAGTGAAGATAAATCTACGTCTAGAAAGTTTACTCATGGACTAAAAAATCGTGATTAGAAACTAAACAAAGGTGATGAAACGGTGAAAAATTCTCATTATTTCCCCTAACTGACTGCGGTGATAACCGAGAAAATTTCTTGCAAGTAACTGTTGATTCAGTAAGGAGGCTTTGACTATTTTTATCTCTCGATCGCTTTTGCTTCTCCATCTGGGGAGATTTAGCAGTAGTTTTTGTCTAAGAGATTTTTTCTAGAAGCATAACAGTTTTGAGGAGTGGATAGATAGATAGGGGCGGTTTTTGGTCATCTGGGCTAGAAAGATCAGTTTATTTCAGGGTTATTACCGAAGCAATTAACTTAAATTTACAGTCTTCAACAGGAAAATTCGTATAGATTGTTACAAAATATTGCCAGTCATGTAATAAAAGCATAAAAATTTGTCTGAAACGCATGGTGGGGCGATGGTGATTTTTAGCTATCTTGACTCAGTTATCGGGTTTGAGTTTGCAGTTCACTGATTACCGGTTACTATTTACCGATTACGGAAAAATCCCCGCAAGTATTAGCGATGCCAGCAGCTTGAGACAATCTCTGTTATGCTTTGGAACTTGCCAAGAGCAAAAGCATATTATTATCGATCGATGCTTCCCTTTTATTAGATGAGTTCGCCGAATTAGAAGGGGTAGTTTTAACTATTGAAGATAAGCTAAGACGAATTTAAACTGGGCATTATTAAGTTAGCTAAAAAGCAGATAACCCTTGCTGTTCCAGTGTTCCAGTATTCTGGTGTTGCCCTATCGATCTAGACTAATTTAGATGCGCGGGCGGCTTATTTTGATTAATGCAGAGGAAATTCGCTATATTGAATTTTGGCAGGATCAAACAGAGGTAACTTAAATGTCGGACAAACAAGAAAGACGATATGATAAATTTAAGCGCGGCTATCAAGCTAAAATTGATCAACCCCCCGGTAAACCGCCCCAGGGTGGTTCTAATGTTAAACCGCCACCAAATCAGGACAAGGAGAAAAATAACCCACTGATTATCTATGCCCCCTTTTACCTGTTCCCTGTTCTAACTGCTCACTGATAACTGATAACTGATAACTGATAACTGATAACTGCTCACTGCTCACTGCTCACTGCTCACTGATAACTGATAACTGATAACTGATAACTGATAACTGATAACTGATAACTGATAACTGATAACTGCTCACTGATAACTGATAACTGATAACTGATAACTGAATATGGCTTATTCTCGCATTAAAAAACTAGCAAATTATCTACGTCCCCATTGGCAAATAGTAACTGGTGGGGTAGTTGCTTTGCTTATTGTTAATCTTTTGGGTGTTTATATACCGCTTTTAATCCGGGATAGCATCGATGATTTGAGTAAATCTTTTGACTTCCAAAAAATCATTCATTATCTGATTTTAATTGTCGCTTTAGCCTCGATTATGTGGTTTATCCGCATGATTTCCAGAGTGTTATTATTCGGGATCGGTCGTCAGGTAGAGTTCGATCTTAAACAAAAAATCTTTCAGCATTTATTAACCCTTGAACCTGCCTATTTTTCGCGGCAAACTTCAGGAGATTTAATCAACCGTGCCACTAGCGATGTGGATAATATCCGTCGTCTGGTGGGTTTTGCTTTGCTCAGTTTGGCTAATACTTTTTTTGCCTATGGGTTAACTTTACCCGTGATGTTAGCGATTCATATTCCCCTTTCAGTCGCCGCCATTTCTGTCTATCCTTTGATGTTAATTGCTGTGCAGTTATTTAGTGGTCGTCTCCAGCGGCAACAGAAAAAAGTACAAGAAAAACTCTCGCATCTAAGCGATTTAATTCAAGAGGATATGAGTGGTATCACTCTGATTAAAATTTATGCCCAAGAAGGTAACGAGCGCCTAGCATTTAAGCAAAGAAATCGTGAATTACTACAGGCTAATTTAGATTTAGTCCAGACTCGTAATTTTCTTTTTCCCCTGATTGAAGCTTTAGCCTATGTAAGTTTATTGGCCTTGCTTGCCCTCGGTACTAGACAAATTATATCCGGTAATATCACGATTGGGGACTTTATTGCTCTGTTAATTTTGGCGGAAAGATTAGTTTTTCCCACTGCTTTATTAGGTTTCACTATTACTGCCTACCAACAGGGAGAAGTGAGTATTGATCGCCTAGAAACTATCCTGTTAGCCGAGGCTAAAATTAAAGATAATGCCGATTGTATTCACTTAAAAAATATTCAAGGAAAAATTACCGCCAAAGCCTTGACTTTTTCCTATCCTGATGCTAAGAAACCCGCCTTAAAATCTCTTTCTTTTACCATTAATCCGGGGGAAATGGTAGCGGTAGTCGGTGCGATCAGGTCGGGAAAATCTACCCTTGCTAACGCTATTCCCCGTCTTTTGGATATTGCGGAAGGACAGTTATTTATTGATAATCAAGATGTGACTCAAATTGCTCTTGAAGATCTGCGAAAAGCGATCGCTTATGTTCCCCAAGAAAGTTTTTTATTTAGTACCACCATCGAAGATAATATCCGTTACGGCGATCCGCTGCTGAATTTTCCGGCAGTGAAATCGGCGGTCAAACAAGCGAGAATTCAGGAGGAAATCGAGAATTTCCCGCAAAAATACGGAACTTTAGTGGGAGAACGTGGGATTACTCTTTCTGGGGGTCAACGTCAACGGGTCTCTTTAGCGCGCGCTTTAGCCATCCAAGCACCGATTTTAATCCTTGATGATGCCCTATCTAGCGTCGATAATCAAACGGCCACGGCTATTTTGGAAAATCTCGCCCAAGAAAGCCAAAAAACCGTGATTTTTATCTCCCATCAATTATTGGCCGCTGCCACTGCTGATCGGATTTTTGTCATGGATCACGGAGAAATTGTCCAGATGGGAACCCACGAAGAGTTAGTCGCAGTCCCCGGAGTCTATCAAAATCTCTGGCAACGGCAGCAGTTAGAGTCTAAGGTTTTAGATTAGCCGATAAAATAGGGAATCTGCTAGTTATTGCCGGTTAAGCTGTGGACTATCTCAATTACTCCTTAAAACTGTTTAAATGCAGTACAGCAGTTATCTTTTAGCGACAATGAACAAGGATCAACTTTTAACCGAACCTTTTTTACAATTACCCACCGAAACATCAATACAAGTGATTTGGTTTACGGAATTTTTTGGCACTGGTCATCAAGTCCGCTACGGGGAAAAACTAGAAAAAATGGCCCCCGCTCGCACTAGCAAATTAACTAGAGTTAGAGAAGATGCCAAATCGAGAACCCTTGAAGCTTATCAATCTTTAAGCGCTCGAGAAATTTGGCGACATCAGGCCGAAATTACTGATTTAAATCACCTGGAAAGGATTCCCTATCAAGTCACCAGTTTTCAGGAAAATAGGGCGATTAGAAGTGATATTTATACCCTTACCCCAAGACCCAAAAAAGGAACTAATCTCAAAATTCTGCTCACTTCCGATCATCAATTAATGCCTATGACTGCCGCTAATTTACAAAAAGTTATTGAAACTATTGGACAGGTAGATGCAGTTTTTTTAGCGGGAGATTTAGTTAATATACCCGATCGAGCTTCCGAATGGTTTGATGATAGTCGCGGTGGGGCATTCTTTCCCTGTTTACAAGGTCGTGCTAATTATACTCTGACCAAGAATGGTATTCAGACTATTTATAAAGGGGGGAAAATTATTCAAAATGCCCCCTTATTTCCTGCTATTGGTAATCATGAAGTTATGGGCAGATTTTCTAATTCCACAGGTTTAAATGAACAGTTTGAAGATGCTATTCCTCAATTTATTTCTAAACAACTAGCAGAGGATACAGCAGCAATTAATGAAAAATGGTTAAAAAATAATTCTTTCAACACAGAAACCTACGAAGAAATTTTTTCTTTGCCTCAAGATAAATATTATTCTCTCACCTTTGGCGATATTCGTTTAGTGGTTTTATATGTTACTAATATCTGGAGAAATCCCAATTTAGAACCCAGTGCAAGGGGAAGATATTACGAAAATCAAAGAGATTTAGATAGACCCGAACGCTGGGGTTATGGTCAGCATATTTTTGAGCCAATTGCCCAGGGTAGTCCTCAATATCAATGGTTAGAAAAAGAGTTAAATAGTCGAGAATTTCAAGAGGCTAAATATAAGGTAGTTATGTTTCATCATCCTCCCCATACCCTAGGAGGAAATATCGTGCCACCCTACACCGATCCCGTGCCGAAAATTGAACGGGATACCACGGGAAAAGTTAGATCAGTACGTTATGATTATCCCCAAGAAAATGATTATATTATTCGTGATCTAATTCCTTTATTAGAATCAGCCAAGGTTAATTTGGTTTTTTATGGTCATTCCCATTTATGGAATCGTTTTCTTAGTCCTAAGGGTATGAATTTTCTCGAATCTTCTAACGTTGGTAATAGTTATGGCGCTCATTTAGGTGATAAAAAACGTCCTGTACCTCTCGATAGAAATTATGCGGTCATCGGTAATCCCAATGGATTACCAGCAATTATCCCAAACATTGCTCCTCTAGTGGATTGGGTTAATCAACCTTTACCCTATATTGCCAGTAATGATGTAACGGTTTTTAGCATTTTAGATACAGAAAAAGGAACCGTGAGCAGTTATCGTTTTGATACTCGTTATCCTGACTCCGAAGTAATTAAATTTGATGAATTTGACCTTTTTAGCGTCAGTGAAGTATAATAAAATTAAAAGATGCTGGTTAAATAGATTCTCTTGGGGTTAATTCTATGACTACTGTTACTAGCAATGATATTCAAGAATTGAAAGACTTACTCTCGGCAATGCGACAGGAAAACCGCGAGCAGATGATTTCCCTGCGACAGGAAAACCGCGAGCAGATGATTTCCCTGCGAGAAGAAACCCGCGAGCAAATAAGTTCCCTGCGAGAAGAAACCCGCGAGCAAATAAGTTCCCTGCGAGAAGAAACCCGCGAGCAAATAAGTTCCCTGCGAGAAGAAACCCGCGAGCAAATAAGTTCCCTGCGAGAAGAAACCCGCGAGCAAAT
>NZ_JADBUP010000139.1:0-4787 GCF_020245605.1 Microcystis sp. M061S2
CAGAAAGAGAAATGCTACGTTTACAAGGTTTTCCCGATGATTATCAAATTGTCGGCAGTTATCAAACTATGCGAAAATTAACGGGTAATAGTGTAGCGATTTCCTGCGTAGCTGCTGTGGTTAATTCTGTAATCGAGTCTTTGTTAGATATTGAGCAAGCATCAACTAATTCATTCTCGTTCAATCGAACTACTCAATTAAGTTTATTTTCGACTCAGGAGTTTTAGATAGTGGTAAGTATTCAAGACGCTAAAATGAGACTTGATAGCATTATTGCTAAAGCTAGAATTGACTTGTATAAGCCAATTCAAATTGCCGAAGTTCTTAGAAAATCTCGGTTAGAAAAAAATATCAAAGTTTTAGATTTAAAGACTTATCAAAATCAATCTATTCGTTGGCGAGATGAAGTAACAATAAGATTGCTTAATAAAGTTTCTACATCTTCTGCTAGATATCAACATGATGTATGGAGTACCACAGCAATGTCTCCTGAGTTACTGGAAATTCTTGATCGAGAAAATAAGCGAACATGGGGAGGTGTAGAACGTTATATTTATTTAAAATTTAGTGAAAGACAAGCTACTGTATCAAGTTTAATTGACTATATAGAAAGTCAAAATGAGAAAAGTTTTGATTTAAAATATTTATTAGATGAGTTTAGTGCTAAAGCAGGAATCCGCAGAAGTATAGACAAAGCATACGAGATTATAGCTTATAGTTTATTTGAAACCATTGTAGTATCTCTGGAGGCAGAGATCACAATGTCTATACCTTCAATCAAACAAGATTTATTAAACGATTTTTCTGATTTAGCTAAAGCCTTACTTGGTTTAGATAAGAACCAAAATAAGCGAGTATTTAAGGCTCATATTTATAGAGTAGGAGTGACGAATGCAGCCGATAGGGGCTTAGATATGTGGGCAAATTTTGGCATAGCTATTCAAATAAAACATTTAACCCTTGATGAAGAAATAGCTCAAAATATTATCGATAAAGTAGAAAGCGATCATATAGTTATTGTTTGCCGTGATGCTCATGCTGATGTCATCAAAATTATAGCTCAACAAATCAGTTGGGGACAAAGAGTGCGCGGCATAATACTTGAATCGGAGCTAATTAATTGGTATAACAGATGTTTGCGAGGTGAATTTTCTAATTTGTTGGCCAAACCTTTACTTCAGTATATAAGTGATAACTTTAGAAAAGAATTTCCTCAGTCTATTGCTTTAATAGATTTTTTAGAGGAAAGAAAGTATTTGAAGTTAAAAATAAGAGACGATGATATTTGGGCTATTGGTTAGATTACTAAAAATGGTAATTAAGTCAAGAAAACAAAAACTATCAAAAAGTCCCTCCTGTCTCCTGCTGTCAACCCATTGATTAGGATTTTTCTTAGCCAAAACTTTTTTGGCATCGGTCAAAGATTTTAGGCAAGGATGTGGAACGCTTCAGCTGATTGGGTGTAACAGAAAATTGCTGTCGATTTTACAATCTAAGACTTTAAATCGAAATCTATTGCCCTATTTTAGCTGAAACTATTTTTATCGGTATTTTCAACCAATTATCAGAGAAAATTTGCCCACTAGAGTCGCCCTAGCTTGCTTTATTTTTCTATAATACTAAATCTGGTTATTAAGTAGGTAGGCGTTAAAAGTTGTCAGATCCCCCCGCCTATCGGCACCCCCCTTATTAAGGGGGGATCAAGGGGGGATTAAAGGCAAAATCCATTTTTAATTTAATTATAACCAGCTACTTAAAGACTGATTATTTATTCCCCTTTTTGCATGAGTGCATGAGCAGAAAACGGGTTTCTCCGAGAAACCCGTTTTCTGTGCGTTACTCAACGGATTTAGTATAATAGGGGTTAATCTTCCCATACTTGTCAAACGGCTATGAGTCTCTGTCTCAATCCCGATTGTTCGCACAAAAACACCCCCACGGATAAATTCTGTCATAAGATAGAGCCTCGTAGGTTGGGTGAAACGAAACAATACTGGGTCGAAAATGGCTTAATTCAACTGAAAAAGCGAAACCCAATCACCCCAAAGGTTACTCTTGGTTGGGTTTCCTTGCGTCAACCCAACCTACAATAATTGCTACTCTACTTTTTGCCGCAAACCCTAACTAAGCGCAAGATAGCTGGTGGTTCTCGCTCCTTCAGTGGCTTTGTCGATACTGCTCGTTTGTTGACTGTGATTCAGTCTTGTCGCGCCCAAGGCCGTTCGATTTTAACTTTCTTCCGTCAGGCTTTGGCCTCTGTCCATCACCCCTTGAATAGGGTTGTCTCTCTTATCCCCACTGCTGATTTTTCTCTCTTTGTCAACCCCTAGACCTGAATATTTACGGAAAAATTAATCAATGCTCAAAAAATTATTGACAGTTGCTGTAGGAACAGCCTTAACGATATTTGGAGTTGGCGGCCCCTTACAGGCGGCTAACTTACAAATAATCGCCAGTGGACTTGAAAGTCCACGAGGTCTCACCTTTGGTCCCGATGGAGCCTTATATGTTACAGAAGCAGGTAGAGGCGGCGCAGGCCCCTGTATTCCTGCACCGGGAGCCGGACCTAACGGACCAGTAGTTTGTTATGGTAACACTGGTGCGATAACCCGCATTAAAAATGGTACAGCCGAACGCATTGTTACAGGTCTTCCGTCTATTGCTTTACCAATTCCAGAATTCTCTACTGCTATTGATGCGACCGGAATCCATGATATACAATTTGACTCCACTGGAAGAGCTTATGCCATTTTTGGTTTGGGGTCTTCTCCAGAACAACGGGATCAAGTGCTTAATGTTCCTCAATTTGGACAACTGGTCGCCATTGATAATCTCAATGGACAAGTTTCTCTGACAACGTTAGCAGACCTAGCTGAGTATGAAGGGTTGTTTAATCCCGATAATAATAATTCGGGCTTTTTTAATCCCTATAACGATGGCATTGATAGCAATCCCTATGCTTTTTTAATTAAAGATGACACTGCTTATATCGTCGATGCGGCCGGGAACACTTTTTTTAAAGCTAAAACTGATGGTAGCGAACTTACTCTGTTGTCTATCTTTCCTGAACGTCCGATAACTGACCCCTTTACTGGACAAACCATTGCCATGCAATCAGTTCCTACCAGTGTGGCTATTGGGCCTGATGGAGCTTTTTATATCTCAGAATTGACGGGATTTCCTTCTCCAGAAAATGCGGCACGTATTTTTCGCTTGGGGACTGATAATAAACCAGAAGTGTATGCTGATGGCTTCACCCAAATAATTGATATTGCCTTTGATAATCAAGGAGGCTTGTATGTCCTGGAATATGCTACTAGCTCATTATATTTTGATATTAGTCCAGGTCTTTTAAGCTACATAGATCCCAAGGGAAATCGCAAAGCAATCATCAGTGATGGACTACTTTTCCCGACGGCTTTAACAATTGGTCCTGATGGTGATATCTATATCTCTAATCTAGGTTACATTCCCGGACAAGGTCAAGTTGTGCGTGTTCAGGTTTCAGTCCCCGAACCTAGTTCTATAACAGGACTGCTAATTTTTGGCATTTTTGGTGGAGTTTCATTGCTGTTACGCCAACGGAAATAATTAATTTAGCCAGGAAGAAATAAATATAGCTATTTTTTCTCAAAATAGTTATTAAATTGCTTGACGAAAACAACAGCTTGTCGGTTGGGTTGAGCGATTTAATGCTTGGGACAAAACGGATCGCGGTAATGGTTTGAGGGAAACCCAACATTCTTCAAGACATCGGTGCAGTTGGGTTTCCCTCAAGCGTCGCTAATATTTGACAGACAAGAGTTATTATTGCTCAACCCAACCTACGGCTAACTGCTTACGTTAAAAAGAAATAAATATAACTATTTTTTCTCCCACATCCAGCAGGTTATTTTGAATATTTTTTATTTAACCTAACCTAGTTATAGAAAGGCTTACAGCTATTTAAGTATTTTTGTCTAAATCTCTCATGGGGGAGATATTGGATGAATTGATACTCCTCTCAATAGCTTAGTCGGACTTGAACCCAAATATACTGCCAAATCATTTATAGACAACAGAAAAGCCTGAAATATTTACCTCGCAATGGTTTTCGTTGTTTTTCAATAAATGAAATTTCGACAAAATAATCTGCTGGGAGTTGCTTGTTAAGTATATATACTTACGTCATCAAGTGCTGAATGTGGGTTTCTCAAAATAATTATCAAATTGCTTGACGAAAACAAGGGGAATCTGCAACTATATGAAAAGTCAGTTACTGGTCGGATTTTACCAAACTGACTTTAATCAATCCACTATCAACCTGACCCAGGAGAAAAAACATGGCTTCGATTAAAATTGACTCGGATTTACGACCCATCGGTTCTGAACTTTTCCTCGATTCAGAAAGCTATCTGGACGAACTCTCTGCTGACCAACAGATTAACAATATTGTGGGAGGAACTAAGCCTACCACTAATACTGGGATTTTCATCCGTCCTATTCTCCCTATTCTCCCTATCCTCCCTATACTCCCTATACTCCCTATCCGCCCTATCGTTTGATAGCGATTTGACGAATTGTTCCGTGTCTGAATCAAGGGCGAGTTTTTAACTCGCTCTACTTTTTTTTTGAGTGCGATCGCCGATCTTGTAGAGTCAGTTAACGTAGTGGACTGTTTCAGCTAAAATAGGGCAATAGCTCGAACAAGCAGAGGACATTTTAATGGGAAGAGGTCGGCGAGATAAAGTCAATCTAACAGGGGAACAAAGAGAAAACCTCGAACAAATCAGTCGTAATGGCTATGC
>NZ_JADBUP010000014.1:0-28808 GCF_020245605.1 Microcystis sp. M061S2
AAATCCCGAGGCAAGATTAAGAGACAGAGCCGAGAAGTTTGGAGTGAGACCAAGTGCCATTTGCTATGCCTTAAAAAAAATGAAAGTTACCAGAAAAAAGAAGGAACTTCGTTATAGAGAAAGAAACCGAGAAGAAAGAATAAAATACTACAGAGTGCTGAGAGAATTGATTAAAATATATTGATAATAATCATACTTCAGTGGGGGCGATTCAAGGCTTTAACTGGCAAGATAGACCAGATTTGGCTAACGCGCCTTTGACCGTTTCTCATTTTCCTAATGTGGTGAACGGAGCAGCCGATAGTCAAACTACTGGGAACAATTCCTGGAGAATAGTTACTTCCCGGTTTGTTTCTGGGGGGAATGACTTTCTCAGTGTCAATGGGCTTCTAGAAATAACAGGGGTAAATGGGGGACTTTTAATATTCGCCCAGAATTTCGTATTGGTGGAGCAATTCAATGGGTCCGCTGGTTTAACAGAGAATAGCCAAGCTAGTAATCACCACGGAAAATAAAGCTACCGAATTGGCAGGATATTTAGCTTGGAAGTTTGGATTACAGGCTAATTTACCCTCGAATCATCCTTTTAAAAACCAAGCACCTTAAAGTTAATCGCGATAGTTAAACAAAAATTTATGGTTTTTCTTTTAGTGTGTTTTATTCTCCCTTTAATTTTGTCCGAATGGCTAGTAAAAACCAAACTGCAATGATTTTTATTGCATCAGGGCTAATCAGTTCAATTGCCTTGTCGTTAATTCTCCCAGAAGAAAAGTTAGCGATGGCGTTGCCCGCTCCGGCTGCTTTGATTGGCGCCAGGTTAACTCAATGGTCAGCTACTAAGGAGGATAAGGGGTGAAGTGGAATTATTAAGGGGTATCTATGTTGACATCCTCACCGCCGGGGCCGGACGGTGATGACCGGCAGATCGAACAAACTTAATTAAACGACCGACCGCTGGGTTGACGCTTCACGGGATGCCGCTACCTTAGCGGTAGTCTTACGCTTTCCGACCCGTCCGTTTTCAGTGTCCGAATGCCGGACGGCCACTTTGAACAAGTGGAAAAAATCTCATGTTCAACCTTATTTCCTAGAAAGTTTTACTCGTTTAAGGCCGAATTTGAATTCTTTTCTGAACGAAACCCCCTACTATCTGTGGTCAAGGTTTAGTTTTTAGCTTGGTTATCGCCTTTTCCGTTGTAGCTTAAAGCCGTCCTCAAAGGACGGGGTTTTCAACCCAAATTTTCGATAAGAAATTATTCAATCAATCGATCGGGTGACATTCTAGGCTATGATTTCCCTGACTATAGTTATTTCTCTACATTAAGGAAAATCGACAATGACAGCCTTTCCCATCGATTTGACTGCCTATAAACCCATCAGTCTCGACCCCAGTAACCCCACCCTCACCGACGAGCAAAGAAGCGCCCTAAAAGCCAATATCCAACTCTGTCGCGATGCTATCATCTTTTTTACTGCCACGGGTGCGGCCCGGGGTGTGGGTGGTCACACCGGCGGCCCCTACGATACCGTCCCGGAAGTGGTGATTCTCGATGCTCTTTTCCGCAGTCAACCTAGTCAATTTGTACCAATTTTCTTCGATGAAGCGGGACACCGCGTCGGTACTCAATATCTCATGTCTGCGTTAGAAGGTTCTTTACCCCCAGAACAATTAATGCACTACCGCGAGGCTAATTCTAAACTCCCTGGACACCCGGAATTAGGATTAACTCCCGGCGTAAAATTTAGTTCTGGCCGTTTAGGACATATGTGGCCCTACGTTAACGGTGTCGCTTTAGCTAACCCCGGAAAAACCGTTTTTTGTTTAGGTTCCGATGGTTCTCAACAGGAAGGCAATGACGCAGAAGCTGCCCGTTTAGCCGTAGCTCAACACATCAATGTTAAGCTGATTATTGATGATAATGATGTTACCATTGCTGGTAATCCTTCCAAATATTTACCCGGTTATGATGTGGCTAAAACTCTCGCCGGTCATGGACTAAAAGTGTTAGTGGGAGATGGGGAAGATATCGATAGTTTGTATCGCAATATCTGTGAAGCAATTAATACTCCCGGCCCGATTGCGATTATTAATAAACGTCCCATGTGTCCCGGTATTGAAGGGTTAGAAGGTTCTAACCACGGTCATGATGTGATTTCTGTCCCCTTGGCTTTGAAATATTTAGAGGCAAAAGGACACAGTGCCGCCGTGGAATATCTCAACAGTATTAAGAAGCCTTCTAATGACTATAAATTCCTCGGTTCTGGGGATAAATGGGGTTCTAACCGCAACGTTTTCGGCGAAGCAGTAGTCAGTCTTTTAGGCAAAATGAGCGAGGAAGAACGCAAGGCTAAGGTATTAGTAGTAGATAGCGATTTAGAGGGTTCCTGCGGTCTGAAAATTATCCACGATAAACATCCCGAAGTGTTTATTCCTTCCGGTATTATGGAACGGGGCAATCTTTCGGCGGCTGCTGGTTTTGGTATGGAAAAAGGTAAACAGGGAATTTTCGCCACCTTTGCCGCTTTTCTAGAAATGTGTATTTCTGAAATCACCATGGCCCGCTTGAATTATTCTAATCTTTTATGTCATTTTTCCCATTCCGGTATCGATGATATGGCGGATAATACCTGTCACTTTGGTTTGAATAATTTCTTTGCCGATAATGGACTGGATGACGGTTACGAAACCCGTCTTTATTTTCCGGCCGATGCGGCACAAATGACCGCTTGTGTCGAGGCAACTTTCCATCAACACGGTTTACGTTTTATCTTCTCGACTCGTTCTAAAACTCCCAATATTCTTGATACTAAAGGTAATAATTTCTTTGGCGATGGTTATACCTTTGTCCCCGGAAAAGATGAAGTAATTCGGGAAGGCACTGCCGGTTATATCATCAGCTTTGGCGATGGTTTATACCGAGCTTTGGATGCAGTGGAACGTCTAAAACAAGAAGGTGTTGACGTGGGTTTAATTAATAAACCGACTCTCAATGTGGTGGATGAAGAAATTATCGCTAAAGTTGGTAGTTCTCCCTTTGTTTTAGTGGTAGAAGCATTTAACCGTCGTACGGGTTTAGGTAGCCGTTATGGTTCTTGGTTACTCGAACGCGGTTTAACTCCTAAATACGCCTATATCGGTACTCACCATGAAGGTTGTGGCGGTTTATGGGAACAATTCCCCCACCAAGGTATTGACCCAGTTGGTATTATTAGTAAAGTTAAATCTTTAATCGCTTAGATAGTATTTTAGGGTGGGCTTTAATCAGTTATCAGTTATCAGTTATCAGTTATCAGTTATCAGTTATCAGTCAACAGTGAACATCTTTAATAATTAAGTAGGTAGGCGTTAAAAATTATCAGACACCCCCTTATCAAGGGGGGCAGGGGGGATCGAACCTAAAATTCATTTTTAATTTAATTATAACCAGCTACTTAAGATTTTAGCTTGGTTGAGAGCTTGAACATTTGTACTAAAATTTCCCAGACGTAGTTTAAATCCATTACAGCTGATCAACTTTAGCGGCTCAAATCGCACAGTTGAGGGGAAATCCCCCTTAACTAGGTACGGTAAGCCCCTAGGAGCCGACAAACCGGTCAATCTAGAATAATCTCTAGGGTATAAAAGTAATCTCTTATAGAAAATGCAGCCAACCAATCCACAACAATTTACGGAAAAAGCTTGGGAGGCAATCGTCAAAACGCCGGACATTGCCAAACAGAACAGCCAGCAACAAATCGAAAGCGAACATCTAATGAAAGCCCTACTGGAACAGGAGGGATTAGCGGGCAGTGTCTTTAGTAAAGCTAATATTAGTCTAGCCCGTTTGCGGGATCGAACCGATGACTTTATCCGTCGTCAACCGAAAATCTCTAACCCCGGCGACTCGATTTATTTAGGTCGTAGTTTAGATAGTTTACTCGATCGAGCAGAAAATTATCGCCGAGAATTTGGAGATGACTTTATCTCGATCGAGCATTTGATTTTAGGTTACGCTAAAGATGATCGCTTCGGTAAAAATATTTTTCAAGAATTCGGACTTACCGAAAACAAACTCAAGGAAATTATTCAACAAGTCAGAGGTAGTCAAAAAGTGACCGATCAGAATCCAGAAGGCAAATATGAGGCCCTAGAAAAATACGGACGGGATCTCACCCAATTGGCACGGGAAGGTAAATTAGACCCCGTAATTGGACGGGATGACGAAATCCGTCGCACCATTCAGATCCTCTCGCGTCGGACTAAAAATAACCCAGTTTTAATCGGGGAACCGGGAGTAGGAAAAACCGCCATTGTCGAAGGATTAGCCCAGCGGATTATTAACCGTGATGTGCCAGAATCTCTGTTAGATAGGACTCTTATTTCTCTCGATTTAGGTGGCTTAATTGCGGGAGCAAAATATCGCGGAGAATTTGAGGAAAGATTAAAAGCTGTCCTCAAGGAAGTCACCGATTCCCAAGGCAATATCATCATGTTTATTGACGAAATTCATACCGTTGTCGGTGCGGGAGCCACTCAAGGGGCAATGGATGCGGGCAATTTATTAAAACCAATGTTAGCCCGGGGTGAATTACGTTGTATTGGGGCCACTACCCTCGATGAGTACCGCAAATATATCGAAAAAGATGCGGCGCTAGAAAGACGCTTCCAAGAGGTTTTAGTGGATGAACCAAATGTGGTCGATACTATTTCGATTCTTCGCGGTCTCAAAGAACGTTATGAGGTGCATCATGGGGTGAAAATTGCCGATAATGCTTTAGTAGCGGCGGCACTGCTTTCTAATCGTTATATTAGCGATCGCTTTTTGCCCGATAAGGCCATCGATTTAGTTGATGAAGCGGCGGCAAAATTGAAGATGGAAATCACTTCTAAACCGGAAGAACTCGATGAAATTGATCGCAAAATTCTCCAGTTAGAAATGGAAAAACTTTCCCTACAACGGGAATATGATCCAGCTTCGCGAGAACGGTTAGAAAAGTTAGAAAAAGAACTGGCTAACCTCAAGGAAGAACAATCGGGATTAAATGCCCAATGGCAAGGGGAAAAAGAGATTATCGATAAAGTTCGTGGGGTTAAAGAAGCGATCGAACAAGTTAATCTGGAAATTCAACAGGCCGAACGAGATTATGATTATAATCGCGCTGCGGAATTAAAGTTCGGAAAATTAACCGATCTGCAGCGGCAAATGTCCGCCCTAGAAACTCAATTGGCCGACAAACAAACCACCGGTAAAAGTTTATTAAGGGAAGAAGTTCTCGAATCGGATATCGCCGAAATTATCTCGAAATGGACGGGAATTCCTCTCAATAAATTAATCGAATCGGAAAAAGAAAAACTCCTCAATCTGGAAGAGGAATTACACGAAAGTGTCATCGGTCAAGAGGAAGCGGTGACAGCCGTGGCCGAAGCGATTCAACGTTCCCGCGCCGGTTTATCGGATCCCAACCGTCCCACGGCCAGCTTTATTTTCCTCGGTCCGACGGGTGTTGGTAAGACAGAATTGGCGAAAGCTTTAGCTCGCAATCTCTTTGACACGGAAGAGTCCCTAGTTCGCATCGATATGTCGGAATACATGGAAAAACACAGCGTTTCCCGTCTTATGGGTGCGCCTCCGGGATACGTCGGCTACGATGAAGGGGGACAATTAACCGAGGCAATCCGGCGTCGTCCCTACTCTGTCATCCTCTTTGATGAGATTGAAAAAGCCCATCCCGACGTTTTTAACGTTATGTTACAAATCCTTGACGATGGGCGCTTAACCGACTCTCAAGGTCATCTGGTTGATTTCAAAAATACAATCATTATTATGACCAGTAATATCGGTTCTCAATACATTTTAGACGTGGCCGGTGATGAGTCTCGTTATGAAGAAATGCAGGCCCGGGTGATGGAAGCAATGCGGAATAGTTTCCGTCCCGAATTCCTCAATCGTATCGATGAAACGATCATTTTCCATAGTTTACAAAAAGCACAACTGCGCTCAATTGTCAAACTACAGACAGCCAATCTCAGCGATCGCTTGATGGAACAAAAATTAGCCCTGAAACTTGCCGATATTGCCCTCGATTATCTAGCAGAAATTGGTTACGATCCAGTGTACGGTGCGCGACCCTTAAAACGGGCAGTACAAAGATATGTGGAAACTCCGATCGCTAAGGCAATTCTGCGCGGCGAATTCAAAGGGGGAGACACGATTTTTGTCGATGTGGCCGATGAAAGATTGACCTTTAAACGGTTAGCTTCCCAGGTAGTAACTGCTTAATTAGCAAGGGTGGGCAATGCTCACCCTTTGATTATTATGGAAGCATGGGATTTTTGCTTGAATCTATGACTGTAACACTGCTCGCACCACCGGCTGAAATAATTCACCTGTCCGGGATTAGCTGGAAAACCTACGAAACGCTGCTCGCCGAAATGAGCGATCGCCATCTCTAGCTGACCTACAATCGTGGCAATTTAGAAATCATGGCCCCTTCGACCGGACATGAAAGATTCAAGAAAGTGGCGGGGCGATTTGTTGAGACAATGGCTGAAGAATCAGCAGTCTCGATTTATCCCCTCGGTTCTACCACCTTTAAACGCCCTCAATTAAGCGGTGCAGAACCGGATGAATGTTTTTACATTGATAATATTGCGGCGGTTCGGGGGAAAAAGCGACGGGACTTAAATGAAGACCCAGCACCGGATTTAGTCATAGAAATTGATGTCACCAGCAGTTCTCAAAATCGGGCTTTGTCAGATGAAGAGATGAGAAGGCAAAATAGATAGAAACTCAATGAAGGAAAAAAAACGATAAAATGTCCAGAATGTAAAAGTGACCACATCAATAAAAATGGTCATCGTGGTCAAAAACAAAACTATATATGTGTAAACTGTGGTCGTCAGTTCATCCACAGCTAGGAAATCAAGGGCTATAGCGATGATGTTAAGCGTAGCTGTCTGAAAATGTAGGTAAATGGCATGGGATTTCGAGGCATTGAGAGAGTGACAACAGTCTCACGAACAACCATTATGGATTGGGTCAAACAAGTGGGAAAACTGCTGCCTGATTCCTATAATTCAGAAACGATTCCAGAAGTGGGAGAACTAGATGAATTAGAGACCTTTGTTGGTAAAAAAAAGAACAAAATCTCGATATGGAAGGCTGTTGACCACTTTCGAGATGGAATTCTTGGATGGGTAATTGGTGATCATCGCCACATTATGAAACGAAACACTACCACTATCGGTTTGCCGTTGACCCATATTATCCCAATCGGCGTGCAGTTCTACTCCCTCACGCTGGGTGGGAACCACAAGAACCGATATTTTCCCCGTCTCCTGATCGATCGCCGTAACGGGTAAAATGTCAGAATCCCAAGAACCGGAACAGACGCTTTTCTTGCCTTCTAGTCGGAAAATATCGCCCTCGGAAGCGATCGCTGTCCGACGATCCAAGAGATTTAACGCATTCGCCCAAAACCAATTCTGTCGGATGGTTTCCTTGTAGTAGTATTCCTTCTGTTCGATCGTCCCGAAAAGATGGGGAACGATCACCCCAAGATGATGGTAGGAAAAAATATGAGCGATCGAGCTATCGACTTGGGCGAACTCTCGAACGATGCGAAATAAGGTAATCCAACTCTCGCCAGAACCACCGTATTCTCGGGGAATAATTAAGGTCAAAAGACCACTTTGGCGGAGGCGATCGCGCGCCAGTTTCGGGGTTCCACCCTGATGGTCTCGCTCGACTGCATCGATGGCGAATTCCGATGCCAGAGAAACCGCGAGAGATAGATAATAATCGGCTACTTTTGCGCGTAGGTACTCTCATCGAATTTTATTTTTAAGTTAATTATTTGCATAATAATTCCCGAAGAGCCTTAAAAGTTGTCAAACATTAATCTATAAGGGGAATTTATTCTCAATTTTTATAATTGAGATAGTTTGTGCCGCTTAAATAAAGAGGTTTTGATAACCAAATTAAAGCAGCTCTAAAGAGTTTTGAGTTAAAAGTAAAACTTCATACCAATTTTCATAGTCGTGACTAACATCTGAAAGTGCAATTCCTTTCTCCGAGAGGGATTGCGCTTTGAAATGATCAACTAAGTCTGTCATTACTTTTGAAAAATGATATCAGGTTTTTATTCATAACAAATCTACTAATTAACTAATTTTCCCAAAAAAATTAGTTAACCTATCATTATAACATATAATTAATTTGCAAGAGTTCTAGTCACTGATAATTGCTGATTGTCGGTATTTCTGTAAATGTGAGATGCAGCCTGGGGAAATCTTTACCTAATCAGATTTTCACCCATCGGGATATACTTGATTGCTATAAAAGATGATAAAATCCTAAAAAGTAGTAACTTTTTCTGGCAATTTGCCCTGTAGTTAAAACGAACAAAAGAGAGAAGTAAATTCTCTCTTCTGCTCATGAAAATTATGCCAATTTTTCGATAACCGAGGGGAAGTTATTCTATTTGTAATTGGCTCTCGTGTCTTTAACCGCTGCCCAAAAAAATAGGGCTGTTAGTGGCACACTTGCCGCTAGAATTAAGCCAGTGGTGGTATTGCCTAAATCCGGTTCTCCCGAACTAATTTCAAAGACACAACCCACACCAGCAATCGCTGCAATACAGGATAATAACAATAAAACGCCGCTTTTCGGGGTCATCTTCACTCCTCACCTAAATTAACTAATGCCTTTATTTTGTCACTTTCTCGACCGGTTTCACCGCTTGCACGGAAAAACCGTGTTTTTTTAATTCTTCATTGAGTGCCAAATCGTTATCTACTCTATCCACGAACATGACACCATTAAGATGGTCCATTTCGTGTTGAATTACCCGCGCTAGTAAACCGTTAGCTTGCAGTTTTCGCGGTTTCCCCTGTTCATCTTTATAACTCACTTCGATCGCTTGGGGACGGATGACATCTAAAAAGACATCGGGAATACTCAAACAACCCTCTTCCGCTTTGCACAATTCCCGACCATAACCGATAATTTGGGGATTAATCAGAATTAGGGGCGGATTTTCTGGTTTATCGGGTTCACAATCGATGACAATCAATTGTTTATTGACTGCCACTTGCGGAGCCGCTAAACCGATACCATTGGCACTATACATAGTTTGCAGCATTTCTTTGGCTAATTGGCGAATGCTGTCATCGACTTTAGCAATCCGCTTGGCCGGTTGACGCAGGACTCGATCGCCGAGATAATGCAGTTCTAAAGGGGGTTTTTCTAATTTGCGTTTTTCTACGGTAATAGTGGCGCTCATAAACTTAATTATCGATGGGATGCACAATTTTGATCTTAGTCACTGGCTCTGGGGCATTTCTCAGGAAAAGGGAGAAAAAAGCCGAGACTCTTCATAAAATTTTACACCGGTCACAGACAGTTCGTCTATATCAGGGGGTGGGAATTATGAATTATGAATTATGAATTAGGAAATGGGGGAGTGCGGAAGTGGGGGAGTGGGGAGATTTTTCAGTTATCAGTAAGCAGTAATCAGTAAGCAGTGGGGGAGTGGGGAGAGGGGAGAAAAAAGCTGATTGTAACTGGCTACTTATTAGTAATTGGTATTCCTAACCATTGGCTTAATTCCGCTGCTAACCATTCAATTTCGGGTTTACTCAGATAGGCTTTTGTCTTACTGCTAATAGTATATTCTTTAGTCCCCGCCCAAATAGTTAAAGCCATCGGCACATAAACTCGATCGCCATCGCCATCTTTGCTATGATAACTATCAGCTTTCACCAGTTTATTAATATGTTGTCTTGCCATTTTCTTTTTGCCCGGAAGTGTCAAACCCCAAATTCGCTGAATGGTAACAATTTCTTGACTATTAATAGTTATAATTTCCTCCCCTTTGAGACAATAAATAATCTGGTAAAGCATTCCTAAACCCACATACCAAAAGGGCAAGGAAAAGAGCAGAAAAAACCAACTTATCCACAGAGGAATAGAAATTGCTCCTCCTGTCCATACTAATAAAAAAGCATTCCAAGCGATGGCAAAGGTGCCAAGATAAATTAATTTAGGGGTAAAACCTTCGGGAGGTAAAGATATTTTAATTTTCTCCTCGCTTTTTTGCAACTGTACCCGACTCCCTGCGGGTTTTTCAAGGTTCGAGGAAGTTAATTGCATTTCGTGGAGAGTATTTAAAGCTTGATTTGCTGCCTGTGCTGAAACAAACCTTTTTTCGAGACTAGGTTCAATTAACTGCCCTAACCAATGAACAAAAGCAGGGCTTAAATTAGCTAAATTATTTAATTGAATTTTGCCATCTTTTTGGGGTAAATCGGCGGGATGAATGCCTGTAGCTAGATAGATTAAAGTGGCTCCTAAACTGTATAAATCAGAAGCGGCAACAGTGCGACCACCAAATTGTTCGGGGGGCATATAACCGTAGGTTCCGACAATAGTTAAAGTGGCCTGTTCCTGTTGAGCAACAGTCTGGACAGAACCAAAATCAATTAAATAAACATTACCGATACTATGACCCGATCGATCTTTTAGTAAAATATTACTAGGTTTCAAATCTCGATGGATAATTGGCGGGTTAAGTCCATGGAGATAAATTAAAATACCTAGGATAGATTTAGCTAATTCTTGTAGGTCTGCTTCACTAAATTTGCGACCAGTTTCTATCTGTTCCTTGAGAGATTTAGCCTCGATATAACTCTGAACAAGGGCAAAACCTTGATAGGTATCGGTGCGAACTTCAAAATAGTCGATATATTCAGGAATCGAGCGACAATCTAGATGTTTAAGAGTTTCTGCTTCCCGTTCAAAAAGTTTTAAATCTGTCCATTCAAAATCGGGACTGAAGATTAATAATTTGACGACAACAGTAGCGCCCGTTTTTAAATCTTGGGACAGAAACGTGCGTCTTCCGGTTTGTTTACCTAACTGACTTTGAATTTGGTATCGATCGCCTAAAATTTGCCCTGGCAGCATACAATATATTCCTAGGATAATCCTAATTCTAGGCTAATCGAGAAATTTCTCAACCGCAAGCTAAGAAAACGGAAGTTTGACCGAATCATCAAAACTTTAGCATTTCCCCTGATAACTGCGGCGAAATTCAATTGTATCGCCCGTTTTTTGCTAATTCTCGGACTGGGCTGAGGGATGTATTTTTTCAGGTTAAAAGAGAAAATAGGCATCAGAAAAGAAAATTGGCCCATCTCCGTCTGGGAAATTTTAGTACAAATGCTCAGACTGTCAACTCCGGTGCTGCCATGCAGTCTGAAGGAGTAATTTAGATAGTCAACAGATTAGGGGACAAGGGAGCAGTCAGTTTAATTCTGATCGAGGTGAAGTTTCCTGATATAGTTTTAAAAGCAGTCGGTTCAAGACAAAAAGACATGGTTACTAGGGGCGAACGAGGAGTAGAAGTGAGGAAAAACGAGAACTTTTCTCTGGCTTCCTATCTGGAGGAAAAGCGGTTGATTGTCGAGTCAGCTTTGGATAGCTCTTTAGTTATCGGCAATCCTGCCAAAATCTACGAGGCGATGCGCTATTCTCTCCTCGCTGGTGGCAAACGTCTGCGGCCGATTTTATGTCTGGCTACCTGTGAATTGATGGGGGGTTCCCTAGAGATGGCTTTACCCACCGCTTGCGCCCTAGAAATGATTCACACTATGTCATTAATTCATGACGATTTACCCGCCATGGATAACGATGATTACCGGCGCGGGAAATTAACCAATCATAAGGTTTTTGGCGAAGATATCGCTATTTTAGCGGGGGATGGTCTCCTAGCCTACGCTTTCGAGTATGTGGTTACCCAGACTCGTAATGTACCTCCTGTACAGGTTTTAGATGTAATTGCCCGTTTAGGTCGCACTGTCGGGGCAGCGGGTTTGGTGGGAGGTCAGGTTTTAGACTTGGAATCCGAAGGAAAACCGGATATTTCGGCGGAAACTCTCAGTTTTATCCATACTCAGAAAACCGGCGCCTTGTTGGAGACTTCTGTGGTGTCGGGGGCAGTTTTAGCGGGGGCAAAAGGGGAAGATATAGCTAAATTAGCCCGTTATGCCCAAAACATTGGCTTGGCTTTCCAAATTATCGATGATGTTCTCGATATCACGGCGACAAAGGAGGAATTGGGCAAAACCGCCGGTAAGGATCTACAGGCACAAAAAGCTACCTATCCCAGTCTCTGGGGGATAGAAGGGTCCCGCCAGCAAGCTCAACAGTTAATAGATAGTGCCATCAATGAATTGAGTGGCTACGATGAGGCCGCTGAACCTTTACGGGCCATCGCCGAGTATATTGTTAATCGTAAAAATTAAATTAAACGAATGAGATTATGCAGGACTTCCAGCAGGTGTTACACAATCAAATACTGCTAATCTCTCTTTTAGCTTGTTTCACTGCCCAGGGACTAAAAGCGCTGATTGAGTTAATCCGCGATGGTAAGGTGAGTCTGCGCTATCTAGTCTCCTCGGGGGGAATGCCTAGCGCTCACTCGGCACTGGTGGGGGCCTTGGCTACTGGGGTAGGATTACAGATGGGTTGGTCTAGTGCCGAATTTGCCATCGCTGCGCTTTTTGCGGTTATTGTTATGTATGATGCGGCTGGAGTGCGTCAGGCAGCAGGAAAACAGGCCCGGATTCTCAATCAAATTATCGATGAAATGTTCCAGGAGGGCAAGGAATTTAACGAGGAACGTTTAAAGGAATTAATTGGTCATACTCCTTTTCAGGTGCTGGTCGGTTTAAGTTTGGGTATCGGTATCGCCATGGTGCTGCTCTGTCATTAATTGAGGTGTTTTCTGGGGTTGAGATAAACTAGATTTAATAACGGAAAATCCAGGGTAATTACTCATGTTAGAATCCCTAAAAATTGAAGGCTTTCGCGGTTTTCAAAATTTTGAGATGGCCAATCTTGGTCGAATTAATCTCTTAGTAGGTAAAAATAATAGCGGTAAAACTTCTATTTTAGAAGCGATTCAGTTTTTGTATGCTCAGAATAATATAGATATATTTCTTGAAACTATTAGCTATAGAGGTGAGTTCGCTTGGTTGGAAAATAAGTTAGCTGGTCGCACTAAAGTTTTTGAAATTTGTCATTTATTTCATGGGCATGAAATCATCCCAAGTAAAAAAATTATCATCAGTGGATATGGCAAATCCTATCTAGCAAGTGTTACCATTTCTGTCGAAAGCATTCCTATACAACTATCTTTATTTTCAGGCAAAAATGATGATCTAAATCAAAATAATGATAACAATTTCGACAATGAGGAATGGGGTAAACTTCTTTTAAGTATTGGATGGATTGGCTCACAAAAACCTATTGAAATGGAACTTCTTGCCAACGGTACTCTTGCCAGAGATTCTACAAGAAGAATGGCTAGTTTAAGCAGAATTTCCCATAAAATAGGTATTGATAATAAAATTGAATTGAAGTTCTTAACACCATTTTCTCTAACAAGTTCTGATATGGCAGCACTTTTTGACAACATTGTTCTCTCTCCTTTAGAAGATTTAATTATTGAATCTTTGAAAATTATTGAGCCAAAAATTGAAAGGATAGCCAGTGTTGGTTCTGGCAAGTATTTAACTTCAAATAACCTAGGTGTTAGAGGTGGGTTTTTAATCAAAATTAAAAATCATGATCAACCTATCCCTATTGGCAGTTTAGGAGATGGATTTTGGCGGATGTTGGGATTAATTTTAGCGATGGTTAACCTTGAAAATGGAATTTTATTAGTTGATGAAATTGATAGCGGATTGCACTTTACTGTCATGACTGATATGTGGAAAGTAGTCTGGGAAACCGCTAAAAAACTCAATATTCAGGTATTCGCCACCACTCACAGCCGGGATTGTTGGCAAAGTTTAGGCGAATTAATTACCGAAGAAAAAATTACCGATAACGAGATTACTATTCAAAGGATAGATAAGGACAAGGAAAAAGCAGTTTCCTTCAATACTAGACAAATTTACCTCGCTTCTGAAAGAGATATTGAGGTTCGCTAAAAATGCCCAAAATACATCCTAAAAAACTTTTGGTAGAGGGAAGAGAAGACATGAGAGTGATTCCCGAATTAGCAGAAGCCCATGGCATCTCTTGGGGAGAGACAAAGGACACAGCTACTATCTATATTAAACCCGCTGGTAGCATTGAGAGTTTACTCGATAGCGATAATATTTACAACGAAATCAATGATAGTGGACTAACTCATTTAGGAATTATTATGGATGCAGACCAAGAACCTAATAATCGTTGGAAAAGTTTATATAATGCCTGTTTACCAAATATACCTAACTTACCTCAAAATTTACCAGCAGAGGGATTAATTATAACTCTAGAATCGGGGATAAAATTCGGTGTGTGGATGATGCCCGATAATCAATCTAGAGGAATGTTAGAGACTTTTTTAGCCTATTTAGTTCCCGATAATAATCTTTGGCAATATACACAAAACAAGGTGATAGAGGCAAAACAACAAGGGGCAACCTATAGGGATTATCATCTAGATAAGGCTAATATTCATACCTATTTAGCTTGGCAAGATCCGCCGGGGAAACAACTTCACGATGCAGTAAAACAAAGAATACTTAATCAATCCCATCCCCAATCAGCAAATTTTTTGAGATGGTTACAGGAGTTATACGAGATTTGAGAGAACTATGGCTCCAGATGGGAATGACAGCAACTATTGTAGTCAACCCAAGCAAGAGTAACCTTTGGGGTGGTTGGGTTTCGCTTAAACAAGCGACTTGAGGTATTTTCGACCCGCTATTGTTGCGCTCAACCCAACCTAGGAGGCGATGCGATCGCACTATATTACTCTCAAATATAGCGATCGCAAGAAACTTTCCCAATAACACGACAATAAGTCTGTTATAATGTAAGAAGTAGATGATCTATCCCCAATTAAGTGCTAATCTGGCAGAGGATATTAGCTCACCTAGACTTATCAACTTTAATGAATGAGTAGGGTGCGTTCCCCAAAATCGATCGGTGCAGTGGTAGAACTGACCTTAGGGAACGCACCCTACGTCTACGGCAATAGCGATCGCACTATTTTCTTTCACTAAAATCGGGTTTTAACAGGTCAAAAGCCTTATTTTGAAAGGGTTTTACCATTATTTAGCAAACCCTAGGTAGGCCATACAAAACGATTGCTGTTAGTCAGGAGGGAGGTTGAAAAGTAATCGTGTATCATGGTCTGGCGCCACTTTGAATGCCAAAGCAGACACTTCAAGATTGCCAGCAGCAATATATATCTTTGAGAAGCCAGCCTTTTGCAAGGCTTTCAACAACGATTTATGTGTAAAACCGGTCTTATGAGCAAAAAAGTCTTTTTTACTGCGCTCGATTTCAACGCTATAACCGTAAAGGACATCTAGAACCATAATTGGCCCTGCCGGTGATTGATACAGGACATCATCAATATCTAAACCCCTGTCAATTGTGATCCGCATCAGTTCCTGGATGTCCGGAACCCGAATATGTGCAAAACCGCCGTCCTTAAGTACGTGTAGGAACCCAGCTAGGACTCTCTGTACATCGTGTCGGTAGTAGTGTTCAAGGTTATGTGAGCAGTAAACAGCGTCAAACTGACCACTTTCAAGGGTGGTAAGATTACGCGCATCGCACACAATATCTGGTGAACCTTTCGGGTCAATATCGAGCAGCAAGTGTTCAAATTCTGAATATTGGGGCGGAAGCGGAATCGCCTTGCTGTTGCCACCTACGTTTAGAACTTTTTTCATCTCTCGCCTTTGTTGGTAAACCTAACTGAGGATTATACGGAAAGTTTCCCTATATCACATCAAATACACATTTAAAAAAATCTTTCCGTATATTAATAGAGCGATCGCAAAAAACTTTCCCCATAACACTACAATAAGCCTTTTATGGGGAAATTCAACTAAAACCCTAAAACCCAATACCCAACCGCCAAAACCTAAAGCTCAACAGTTAAACCCTAACAGCTAACGCACCGATCGAGCGCTCAATCATTATCATAGAGACAGTAACAAATATTTATGAAACTTCATGCTTATTAATCGCCTTGGCATCGATCGCGGGAAAAAATTCCTTAAAGAGACTATCTTGTTCGGAAATGACCCTAATCCCGAATTAATTGGCATTTTAGGGGTTTATTTCGTCCAGGGCATTCTCGGACTCTCCCGATTAGCGGTTAGCTTCTTTTTAAAAGACGATTTGGCCTTGAGTCCCTCCCAGATGGGGGCATTAATCGGAGTAGCGGCGATTCCTTGGGTGATTAAACCAGCTTTTGGCTTTCTTTCGGATGGTTTGCCTATTTTCGGCTATCGTCGTCGGCCCTACCTAATTTTATCGGGAATTCTCGGGGTTTTAGCTTGGTTGGCCCTAGCCACTGTGGTGGAGAATGCTTGGCAAGCGACGGCGGCGATCCTGCTTGGTTCCCTTTCTGTCACCATTAGCGATGTCATCGTCGATTCTTTGGTAGTAGAAAGGGCCCGCAGAGAGTCCTTCACTCAATCCGGCTCTCTACAGTCCTTAACTTGGGGAATATCGGCCCTAGGCGGCTTAATTACGGCTTATCTCGGTGGTTGGTTACTGGCACACCTCGGCACTCGTCCCGTCTTCGCTCTCACGGCTATTTTTCCCCTGATTGCCTCAGCTATGGCGTTTTTAATTACAGAGGAAAAAATCAAGAATAATGATGAATCACAATCCACGCCGAAAGTCAAGGAGCAAATCGGGCAATTATGGTCAGCAATTAGACAAAAATCAATTTTATTACCCACTGCCTTTATTTTCCTCTGGCAGGCTACTCCTAGCGCCGATTCTGCCTTTTTCTACTTCACCACCAACGAGTTAGGATTTGAACCGGAATTTTTAGGACGAGTGCGCTTAGTCACCAGTTTAGCCTCAATCCTAGGTATCTGGGTATATCAAAGGTTTTTAAAAGCGATTTCCTTTCGTTTAATTTTGGGTTGGAGTACGGTGATTTCCGCGCTTTTAGGGATGACTACCCTAATCTTAGTTACCCATACTAATCGAGCGCTCGGTATTGACGATCATTGGTTTAGTTTGGGGGATAGTCTCATCCTCACCGTCATGGGACAAATTGCCTTTTTACCCGTCTTAATTTTATCGGCCCGTCTTTGTCCCGTGGGCATTGAAGCATCTCTATTCGCTTTATTAATGTCCATCTGGAATATGTCAGGATTAGTTTCCCAAGAAATCGGCGCTTTATTAACCCATTGGTTGGGAGTCACCGAAACTAATTTTGATAACCTTTGGTTATTGGTAGTGATTACTAATCTCTCTACTCTCCTACCTTTAGCCGTAATTAAATGGCTACCTTCTACGGATCCGCAATCTCAGGAAGTCAAGAAAACTTTTCCCCCCGCAGAAGTCTTTGAACATCATGTTACTGGTTCTTTAGCTGAACCAGGTTTTATTCCTGAACTTGTCCCCGAATTAATCGAGACAAGAGATTGACAGTTCAGAAAAGGGGTTTCTCAAAGAAACCCCTTTTCTATGGCATTCATCTTGCTTAATTGAGAACAGTTTTTAACTTTTCCAAGACAGAATTGTTTAACGTAATTTTTCCCATTCTTCTCTACTAATATTTGCTTGTTGTAAAATTTTAGCCAGCAAGCTTTTACTGATATCTCCTTGGTGTGGATTAGGAATCCAGATTTTTAATTTTCCCTGCACCATATATTGATGATTTCCTCCTACCAGAGGACCAGAAAATCCCAGCTTTCTCAACTGGCGAATTAACTCTTTCCTTTTGATGGGGGCAAAAGGTGGCATCAGGCGATTTTTTGTTGAGGGGTTAGATTGATACCGTCAACAATCGGTAACTGATGCTGTAAGCGTAGTCCTAAAATAACCCAGCCTTCCAAAACTTCCTGTAACTGTTCCTTAGTAGCTTCGAGGGTTGTTTCATTAGCATATACTCCCTCAAATCCCGGAATTTCTCCATAAAAAGTACCGTCTTCTAGAACTTCATAGGTTGCCAGTTCCATTGCTTGTTTTAGATATTTTGTTAGCATCATTGACAGGAATAAAGCTCAGTTATTGTCTCGAAGATTGTCGATGTGATTATCAGTTGTTTTGACTCTGGCGATAATTTTGCCATTTTTCTCAGCTTACCATACTGGCCAATCTACTGATTCGGCTCTTCTCGACTTTGTGTGATAATTTTTGCTTATGAAATCGTCAAATGTTTACTGGGAAAGACTTTTAGGACTATTTTGTTAAATAAACTATCAGTATAGACCTCATTTCCACACAGAAACCAGAAGAGCCCTGATTCCAGTCTAGCGCGAGTTAGCAATCCCTAGCGATCGCCCTAAGTCCAGAAAACGGGTTTCTTTAAAAAACCCGTTTTCTCAGTTGATGAAATAAGCTAAAATCGAATCAACTCGTTGTCATCGCCTTATGTTTTCTATCCAAACTACCTACACTCAAGCTCAAGAAAATTTAGCGAGCCTTCTGGATCGATTGGAAAGCGAGAATAGTATGGCGATTATTACGCGCCCTGGTCATAAAGATATGGCACTATTGAGCGCAGAGGAATTAACTGGCTTATTAGAAACCGTTTATCTTTTGCGATCGCCTGCGAATGCTCGAAAGTTATTGGCAGCACTGGAACGTTCAATGGAGAGGGACGTTAAAACAATACCGGGACAGACAGTTACAGAACTTTGTCAGGAGTTAGGAATTGAACGCCAAGAGTAGGGCAATTGTCTTTGACAGTTAATTTCGAGAAGATTTAAGATGGTGGTACAAAACAGATAAAAAAATCGCCTTTCGCCTACTCGATCTCGTAGAATCTGTCACCGCCGATCCCTTTACTGGGATAGGCAAACCAGAACCCATAAAGTATCTTGAAGCTAATACTTGGTCACGCCGAATTACCACAGAACACCGTCTAGTCTATCGAGTCAAAGATGACCGCATTGAGTTTTTAGCAGCACGATATCACTATACTTAAACAGCTTATGTATTCCAGAAAACCGGTTTCTTTGAGAAACCCGTTTTCTATGGCTGCCCTAATGGCGCTTAAATGCCGCTGCCGTTCCCAGTAAGCCTAGGGCCAGCAAACCTAAGACAGAATTTGATTCGGGAACAGAAACGGGAGCAATGGGAGTCCCCTCCAAATTCAGCGTCCAACTGCCAAGACTGCCAGCATCACCACCCGAAAGATCTGAAATCCTCAGCCGCCAGTCGCCAGCGGTCTGGGATCCACCCAAGGAAGTGAGTATGGGAACAAGGGTGCCACTATCCGCACCGGTGGGGAAGTAGTTGCCGCTGGGGATGTTAAAGCTAGCATCTCCGGAAGCCGCTACGGACCAGATGTTGCCGGTAAAGGCATCATTGAAGCTGTAGTTGCCGTTGAAGTTGCTGGAGTCACCCTGCCCACTGCTAACCCGACCAATCCGGTTGAACAGAGTGACTGTCGTGTTGGTTGGGACGTAGGTGAGATTGGCGATCAAATCACCGACGAAGGTGTGGGTTAGGTTATTGAGGGTGACGGTGATGTTGGTGATCAGGAAGTTGGAACCGGTGGGAACGGTAATAGTGCTGGAAGCACCTGTGGCGTTGTTGTCGGGGATGTTGAAACCAGTACCAGTTCCAGTAAAGGTGACGGCGCTGGCGGGGAGGACAGTCATTCCAGCGATGGCGCTAACTGTGCCGGCGAGGACAACACCGACACCAGACAGAGATTTGAAGTTAGTTGTAGTATTCATGAGCAATTTTGGGTAAATTCCACCAAAAATCATACCCCCCCCCCCGATTTTGTCAAATATCACTTTTTTATCGATTGCATAGATGTATAGAGTTTTATCTATACTCCAGAAAACAGGTTTCTCAAAGAAACCCGTTTTCTCAGTGCGATCGCTGGTGGAAGATCGGGTTTGGGATATTTGTAATCTTTGATACAAATCTCTCGATCATCTGTTCTTAAGATGAAGGCTGGTGTTGCTAATTGATCGGAAAAGAGGCCGGCGCAAGCAGATAAAAACCGCAGAGAAGCTTGTGCCGTGGGATCAAAATTATTAAGCGGAGAATAGCCTCTGACCGGAATTCAACATCAAAATCAGTAGGAAACTTGTCATCGCCTAAGTAAAGTAACCCTTCATCCACGACACAACAAAATAGGAAAAATACTTATGAGTTATGGAACGCGTGTTCAAGCTATCTCTCAAGTAACGGATCGTAAACCCCTACCTAGCAAAATTCCTCAGCGTTTAGAGGCCCTGTGGGCAACCGATGTTTTTACCCTGAGCAAAATGCAGGCCAGTCTTCCCAAAGACGTATTCAAATCGGTCAAAAACACGATTTTAACCGGGGGAAAATTAGACGTTTCCATCGCCAGTGCGGTAGCGGCTGCGATGAAGGATTGGGCCACGTCCAAAGGGGCGCTGTACTATGCTCACGTCTTCTATCCGATGACCAACGCCACCGCCGAAAAACACGATGGTTTTATCTCCGTGCAGAGCGACGGTTCGGTGATCACGGAATTTACGGGCAAAGTCTTAGTACAGGGGGAACCGGACGGATCCTCCTTTCCTAACGGCGGCCTTCGCTCCACCTTTGAAGCGCGGGGTTACACCGCTTGGGATGTCACCAGTCCCGCCTACGTCATGGAGACGGATAATGGTGTCACCCTGTGTATCCCCACGGTTTTCATCTCTTGGACAGGAGAGGCCCTCGACAAAAAAACGCCGCTTTTACGCTCGATTTCATCGATGAGTAAAGCCGCCACCAGGGTGCTGAAGCTCTTAGGACATACGGAAGTCGCCCCCGTTAACTCCAGCTGCGGTGCTGAACAGGAATATTTTCTCGTAGATGCTCATTTTGCCCATAGTCGCCCCGATTTACTGCTCACCGGTCGCACCCTATTTGGTAAACCCGCCGCTAAGGGTCAACAGTTCGACGATCATTATTTTGGCGCGATTCCCGAACGGGTTCAGGTGTTTATGCAGGAAGTAGAGGAAAGAATGTATCGCCTCGGCATTCCGGCCAAAACCCGCCATAACGAAGTCGCTCCCGGACAGTTCGAGATTGCGCCCTTTTTCGAGGCCGCTAACGTGGCCAGTGACCATCAGCAGTTAATTATGACTTTGCTGAAAAGTACGGCTAAAAAACACGGTTTTGTCTGCCTACTGCATGAAAAACCCTTTGCAGGAATTAACGGTTCGGGAAAACACGTTAACTGGTCCGTCGGCAACGCCACCCAGGGCAATCTGTTGGATCCGGGCGATACTCCCCACGCTAATATGCAGTTTTTGTTATTCTGTGGGGCGGTGATTCGTGGCGTTCACAAGTACGGGCCGCTTTTACGCGCAGTGGTGGCTACTGCCAGTAATGATCACCGTTTGGGGGCAAATGAAGCTCCTCCCGCGATTATTTCGGTATATTTGGGCAGCCAGTTAGAAAAGGTATTCGACCAAATTAGCCAAGGCCGAATTGAGGGTTCTGATGCCCCGGGATTGATGGATCTCGGTGTCGATACCCTGCCGGTATTCCCCAAGGATCCTGGCGATCGCAATCGTACCTCTCCTTTTGCTTTTACGGGCAATCGCTTTGAATTCCGCGCTGTGGGTTCTAATCAGTCAGTTTCCGGGCCGCTGGTGGCGATGAACACGATTCTAGCCGATTCCCTGACTTGGGTGGCGGATAACTTAGAAAGCCGGATGAAAGCCGGGGAAGACCTCAATACTGCCGCCGAGGGTGTTCTCAAGGAGATCATGGACAAGCACAGAAATGTGATCTTCGGAGGTAACGGATATTCCCCGGAATGGCACAAAATGGCGGTAGAAGAGCGCGGTTTGGCTAATCTCCGCACCACTGCCGATGCTTTACCCGTGCTGAAAGCTGATTATATCGAAGAACTGTTTGCCCGCATGGGTGTGTTTACCCCCGTTGAACTGGAAAGTCGTTTTGATGTCTATGCGGAACAGTATTTGCTGGCCATCGAGGTGGAGGCGGAACTGGTGGTAAGTATGGCTAAAACGATTATTTATCCCGCTGCCGTTCGCTACTTGTCGGAATTGTCTTTGGCGATCTCTAATGCGGCGGCGATCGGCATCGAGATCAATAAGGAAAACGCCCAAACCCTCTCGAATCTGATTAAGTTAATGATGGATAGCGTTGGCAAACTGAGTGAGTCCATGGCTAAAGACGATTTTGACTCGATCGAGGAACATATGCAGCATTCCGCTCAAACAATCCGTCCCTTGATGGATAAGGTGCGCGAATATGCCGACGCACTGGAAGGGGAAGTGGCCGACAATTTCTGGCCGCTGCCTACCTATCAGGAAATGTTGTTTGTTAAATAACACGACGGCAAGGAGGGGGTAAATAGGCTGAAAAAATGATTAGCCACCCCCTTCTTTTTATCTCTGGTAGTTTTAAGTTATGTTAAGAAAAGTAAATATAAACTTAAAACTACCATGGTATTAACTCCGACAATTGGCGAAAAATCCTATAATCGTCAGGATTGGCAAAAAGGCTATCAATCCCAACCTAACGAGTACGATTACGAGGTAGAAGACATTGAGGGGCAAATTCCCCCCGATTTACAGGGTACAGTCTTTAAAAACGGCCCCGGTTTACTCGATATCGCTGGCACTGCGATCGCTCATCCCTTCGATGGGGATGGTATGATCAGCGCGATTAGCTTCAATCAGGGGCGCGTACATTATCGTAATCGTTTTGTGAAAACCGAGGGTTATCTCCAGGAACAGAAAGCGGGAAAACCCCTTTATCGCGGTGTTTTCGGCACGAAAAAACCGGGGGGAATTTTCGGCAATGCTTTTGATTTGCGTCTGAAAAATATTGCTAATACTAATGTTATCTACTGGGGTAATAAATTACTGGCACTTTGGGAAGCGGCCGAACCCCATCGCCTCGATGCTAAAACCCTTGATACTATTGGTTTAGACTATCTCGATGGTATCTTAGAAAAAGGCGATTCTTTTGCCGCTCATCCTCGCATCGATCCCGCTTGTATCTTCGATAATCATCAACCATGTCTGGTAAATTTTGCCATTAAAACGGGTTTGTCTAGTTCAATTACTCTCTACGAAATTAGTCCCACTGGTAAGTTATTACGTCGTCATACCCACAGTATACCGGGCTTCTGTTTTATCCACGATTTTGTTATTACTCCCCACTACGCCATCTTTTTCCAAAACCCGGTTAGTTATAATCCTTTTCCCTTTCTTTTTGGGTTAAAAGGTGCGGGAGAATGCGTTATCAATCAACCGGACAAGTTAACTAAGATTATTATTATCCCCCGGGATCCTAACAAAAGAGAAGTGAAAGTTTTAGAAACTCCATCAGGTTTTGTCTTCCATCATAGCAATGCTTTTGAACAACTTGCCCCGAGCTACGTCGAAGGGGGGGAGAAAATTTATATTGATTCTATTTGTTATCAATCCTTACCACAACTGGATTCAAATAGCAGTTTTCAATCGGTAAATTTTGATAGTTTAGCTCCCGGACATCTGTGGCGATTTACACTAAATTTATCAGAAAATACCGTTACAAGAGAATGTATTCTAGAGCATTGTTGTGAATTTCCCAGCATCAATCCTGCAAAAGTTGGTCGAGATTACCGTTATTTATACATAGCTGCCGCTCATCATGCCACTGGTAATGCTCCTTTGCAAGCAATCTTAAAACTGGACCTATTAACGGGAGAAAAACAATTACATTCTTTTGCTCCCCGGGGATTTGCGGGTGAGCCAGTTTTTGTGCCTAAACCCGATGGAATCGCTGAAGATGATGGTTGGTTATTGGTAGTCACCTACGATGCGGCCAATCATCGATCAAATGTGGTAATCTTAGATGCTAAAGATATTACTAATTCCCTAGGGGTTATCCATCTTAAACATCATATTCCCTACGGGTTACACGGTAGTTGGACTGGACAATGTTTTTAAGTTAATTCCCTAGTGGTGGATTGAAAACCCACCTTGACTAAACTTTACTCTTGATAGCCTTCTTGTAGTAGCCAAAAACCAGCGAATGATTCCGATTCAGGGTTAGATTGAATGGCTAAAAAATGCAGATTATTGGCTTTTTGTTTAGCTTCTTCAAAGTTTTTAGCTTCGTTTAAAGTCTCGGCATTAGTGACGTTGACGAGAATCCAGCTATCACTAGCACCCGTTTCTAAACGTAGCAGAGGACGAGAACCAGTTTCTAACTTTAAATAGGCCATTTCTAACCCTGACATCCAACCAGCTAATGGTAAAGCGCGGGGAGAAAAAATAACTAAACCGGGGATTTTTAGATTCTCATCTAATCCCATTCCCAGTATAGGCAAATTTTCTCCGAAGCTAATATCCCAATCTTTTAAATCATTAAAAGAAGACAATTCTAGCGTGACAAAAGCCCATTTATCTGCCTTATCTCCCCGGACAGCATCGGGAAGGGGAACAGCATTTAAAGGGGGATAATTCACGGAAGCGGTTTTAGTTAAATTTTGATCATAACCAACTTCTTGAGGGTAGAAATTAACCATTCTTTCTTCTATCCATCTAGTTAAAGCATGAGTGCGACGACTAGGGGAAGCGGGAATACCGATATCCTCGCAAGCTTTGCTAATCATGTTATTCATCTGACGACGGAAAAAGCGAATTTTTTTGGGAGTTACTCCCGCTGCCTTGATAGCTGCAGTAACTGCCTCTCCTAACCATTGAGAATTAACCATCGTATTAGGACAATAACTGGCATATTTAAATATTGTATCGGAGGAGCGATCAATTGTTGCCGGAGTTTCACAGATTAATAATTCCCATCTTTTTTTATTATTTTCATCCACCACCGGCCGCGAATAAAAATCAAGTTCCCAAATAGTCATATTTTTTTCAGTTATCAGTTATCAGTTATCAGTTATCAGTCATCAGATTTGAGTTTTAAGTGAACAATATTAAGTGGCAAGTTCCGAGATTTCTTTTCACTGATTACTGCTCACTGTTTACTGTTTACTGCTCACTGAAAAATCCCCTATTCCCGACAACAGTACGAACGCGGTAGATAGGACGTTTTTGGGATTCATGGTAAGTTCGCATCAAAATTTCTGCCAAAAGACCAAAACAGAATAATTGTACCCCAGTTAAAAAGAATAACACGGCCAGGATTAACAAAGGTCGAGCGCCGATTGCTTGTCCGAAACCGAGTTTGAGAATAGTCAGATAAGTGCCTAGAATAATCCCCACTACCATCGATAACAGTCCGTAGACTCCAAAAATGTGCATCGGACGGGTGAGGAACTTTTTCATAAAAAAGACAGTAAATAAGTCCATAATCACGCGAATTGTGCGACCTAAACCATATTTACTCTGTCCGAACCGTCTAGCGTGGTGATTAACGGGAATTTCGGTTATTTTTGCCCCTTCAATAAAAGCTAACGCGGGTAAAAAGCGATGTAATTCCCCGTAGAGATTCATATCGGCCACTAATTCGGCTCGATAGGCTTTCAAAGAACAACCGTAGTCGTGTAATTTGACCCCTGTTACCTTGCCAATCAGCCAATTAGCTATTTTTGAGGGTAAAAGCCGTTTTACCCGGTCATCTTGGCGATTTTTGCGCCAGCCACTCACGAGGTCATAACCTTCCTCTAATTTGGCCAATAATAGGGGTATATCATTGGGATCATTCTGTAAATCGCCGTCAAGGGTAACGATTATCTGTCCCGTGGCATGATTAAATCCGGCAGCCATGGCGGGGGTTTGTCCGTAGTTGCGTCGCAATATTACCGCCTTGAGATCATCGCGATTTTTGGCTAAATTAGTTAAAACCTCGGTGGAACCGTCCTTAGAACCGTCGTCAACACAGATAATCTCGTAGTTAATTTGATAAGAACGCAAAATCGTGGCGATACTCTCGACGAGATGGGGGATACTGTCCACTTCGTTATAAATGGGAACCACTACCGATAAAGTCTGGATAGCAGCCTGCGGGTTTGGTTCGTTGACACTGATGGACGGTGTAATCGGGTACATAGTTGACTGACGCGGGGACGTTTTGGGGCGATTGTATCACAATTCAGTTATCAGTTATCAGTTATCAGATGTGAGTTGTCAGTTCACTGATTACTGTTCACTGTTCACTGCTCCCTGTTCCCCTTTCTCTGCTCCCTTTTTCGCTAAAATTGCCTGACGAAAACCTAAGACGACGAGAATATTGGAGAGGGTGAGGAAAAATTCGGCGCTGCCGTGTAACCAATCGACGTTGGCTAATTCTTGACCATAGTGGAGCTTGGCGTAGATACCGGCAGGAATGGTGATAAAAACGAAGATTAACAGCACATAAAAGCCAATTAGGGCTAAATAGGGCATTTTTCCCGAACGAGTGACAAACCAAAGAAACCCCAGATAGGGAAACAGGGAAATGGCAAATAAACTCTCTTTATTCATTGTTAACGCTAATTTTACTGGAACGCCACAGCCACCAACCGGCAGCACAGAGGGTAAAATTTCCTAAGACAGTCATGGCTGCCTGTAGGGTGACTAACCAGGATAAGGCACTGATATTATCAAAAAAATGCCATGTACAGGCACACATGGCCCCAATTAAAGCGGGTAACATTCCCCAAGATAACATTCGCCACGATCGATCGCTACTGATGTCGCTATAGGTCCAGACTAACCAGATCGCCGCTATCCATTCTACGACACTCGATACATGAACCATCCACGTCGGTATTGATAAAGCATTCATTTTTTTTATAGGAGAGAGGAGACGGGAGAGAGGAGACAGGAGATAGGAGACAGGAGATAGGAGATTGTTTTTATTTATTCTCCCCACTCTACACTCCCAATTCATAATTCCCACTCCCAATTCATAATTCATAATTCATAATTTATAATTTATAATTCCCGAAAAACTTTCTAGCCATTTAATCACCTGTTGACCTAAACTAACATTGTTTAATCGATCGATCTCGCGAATGCCGGTGGGACTGGTGACATTAACTTCGGTCAGATAGCCACCAATGACATCTAATCCGACAAAATATAGGCCATCTTCTCGTAATTTTGGGGCTAAAGTGGCACAGATTTCTAATTCTCGCGCGGTGATTTCTGTTTTTGCCACTCGTCCACCCACCGCCATATTACCGCGAAATTCTGAACCGGTGGGAATGCGATTAACTGCCCCGATGGGTTCACCATTGAGGACAATAATGCGTTTATCTCCTTCTTGGGCAGCTGGTAAATAATCTTGAATCATTACTGGTTCTTGTCCCCATTTTGTGCTAATTTCAATCATTGAATTGAGATTGCGATCTTCGGGACTAAGAAATAAAATTCCCTCCCCTGCTTTCCCCCCTAAAGGTTTCATAACTGCCGCCCCTTTTTGGTTGACAAATTCCCTAATCGTCGCTTTATCTTGGGAAACAATTGTGGCGGGCATTACCTGAGCAAAGTGAATAGTATATAACTTTTCATTGGCATGGCGTAAACCCCTAGTTGAGTTAATTACTTGGGTTTTTTGGGGGTCGATCAGATCTAATAAATAGGTGGCATAAAGATAGGCAATTGTCACGGGTGGATCTTTTCGCATCCAGACAAAATCGCAGTTTTCTAGACAGGTAAAAACTGTCTCTTGTCTTTGATACCATTGAGATACAGCCACCCAATGATTATCTTTTAACTCCACAGGAACCAGTTCAATTCTGGTTAGTTTTGCCCAAGCTTTTCCCGCAATCGCACTGAGATCAGTGATGGAAGTCATCCAGATTTCATGACCTAATAATTGGGCTGCTTCCATGATAGCTACACTGGTATCATGGCCCGGATCTAGATACTCGATCGGATCGATAATAAAGGCTAGTTTCATTAATAGTTTTTATCCTTAATTCTGTAACAGGGGAGCTAAACCACCACTTCTATCTAAAGCATAGATGTCATCGCAGCCCCCGATGTGTTGATCGTTTATAAAAATTTGTGGTACACTTGTACGACCATTGGCTCGATCGGACATTTTGGCTCGCGCTTCTTCATCACCATCGATACAATATTCGGTAAACTCCACCCCTTTTTTCTTGAGTAATGCTTTAGCGCGGATACAGAAAGGACAGGAACTCCAAGTATAGATCTCAACATTAGCGGCCATAAAATTTATCTCCCTTCTTTACATATCTTAAATTTTAGCCGATAACCGAGCAGTGATCTTCCTTCAGGTCAGAAAACGCCAATTAGGGCGATTCCACTGATATATTCCTTGTATTTCCCATTCTTCACCGTTTTGAAAGCGAATACGGCAACTAACAGAGCGAGAATCATCTTCACTTTCATTTACTTCTATTACCTCACAGGGAAACCAGTCGCAACTATCGGCAGCGTCTGCGGGAATCCATTCCCTTGACATCCTCACCGCCGTAAACGGACGGCGATTCCCAAACCTCACGATTTGAGTTTCTGCTTCTGTCCCGAAGGATTTTTCGCACCTGCCTTAACAGATTTACTCTGTTCTGGTCTTATGGTCGCTCTTCAGACTGACACCGCAAGCCCTGCAGCCAAAATGTTTTTACTGGCGTTAACATCTCGGTCATGGTGAATCCCACAGTCTGGACAGTCCCACTCTCGAATATTTAACGGCATTTTCTCAGCAATATGCCCGCAATTACTACATCTTTTAGAGCTAGGAAACCATCTATCTATTTCGATGTAATTTCTCCCATACCAACGGCATTTGTAGGCTAATTGTCTAGTTATTTCTCCCCAGCTTACATCAGATATTGCCTGAGATAATTTCGGGTTTTTGACCATATTCTTGACGGCTAAATTCTCAACCACAATCGTTTGATTTTCACGAACTAATTGAGTGGTTAGCTTA
>NZ_JADBUP010000140.1:0-28485 GCF_020245605.1 Microcystis sp. M061S2
TCTGAGAGAATCGTGCTTCAAAACCTTGCGTCTTCATGGTTCCGCGTCCTGTAGGGGCGAAGCATTCGGACAATAACTTATCGGTGAAACCGTAGATTTTCTATCCGAATGCTTCGCCCGTACTTTTTCAGCAAACCCTATTTAGCGATTTTATGCCACTTAATCCTTATTTTTGCCGTTTTTAAACCCTCAAAAATCAATTATGCCAGAGGTCTACCAAAAAAAATCAATCCTAGGACAAGTAATCTGTTAAAATGATAATCCAGACGCAAACCCTGTGGAGAGGTGGCAGAGTGGTTGAATGCGGCAGACTCGAAATCTGCTTTAGGGTCACACCTAACGTGGGTTCAAATCCCACCCTCTCCGTTGAACTGATAACTTAGTGCTGTCGTTAACGGTCTTAAGAGATATAGCGTTACTGTGGGTGGTTTCCGACTGGTGACTAGATTTAGACAACAAAAATCGACCCTGATTGTGAAGAGTAAAAGCTTTTCTAATCTCCTTAACTTCTTTACTTTTTCATGGCCAGGGTCAAACCATCACCAATAGGAATAATACTGATATTTACCCGTTCATCCTGCTGAATTTTGGCATTAAGTGAACGGATAATTTTGGTGCGATTATCGGTGCTATCGGCCGCCGCTACTCGTCCTGACCAAAAAACATTATCGATAGCGATAATTCCGCCCCTTCTGACCAATTGTAACGCCTGTTCGTAGTAGCGATCATAATTACTTTTATCGGCATCGATAAAGACAAAATCAAAACTATTACTTTCTCCCCCGGCGATTAATTGATCTAAAGTCTCCAGGGCCGGGGCAATTCTTAAATCGATTTTATCGGCGACACCGGCCTGCTGCCAATAACGGCGGGCTATACTGGTATATTCTTCGCTTAGATCACAGGCGATCAGCTGGCCTTGGGGGGGTAAAGCTAAGGCCACCACTAGAGAACTATAACCGGTAAAAACCCCTATTTCTAGGGTTTTTTTCGCCCCGATCGCCTGTACTAAAAAAGCCATAAACTGACCTTGTTCGGGGGCAATCTGCATGACTGCCAGGGGTTGAGAGGCAGTTTCTTGACGTAACTGAGCTAAAATCGGGGGTTCTCGCAGACAGATAGATTGATAATAGGAATAAAATTGTCGATCAAGTCCAAGAGTTTGATTAGCCATAAAAAAATTCCTAGTGAATGGGTTGATCGGGTAAAATTCTGGGTAATCTGAAGCCAGAGAGAGTGCATTGGTTGACCAAAAAGGAAGACTTGGCAGGAAGCAAATCATGATGAAACCCGACTCGGAGCATTTCTTTAACGAAGATCTCGAACAGTTGTTAGAGAGTTTAGAAGACAAAGACACCGACGGTGACGAGGCTCTAGACGAACTCAGCTTTTTATTTGAGCAGATTTCCCCTCCAGCGGCGAGGTATGGGGCTTCTCTTGACCAAAACCTGTCTTTCTTGCCCTTAGAACAGGAATTAGAGGAACTTTTTGGCGATAGCATCAATTGGGAAGAAGCCGCCACTAATGATCTTCATTCTACCCGTGGGACTGCTGCCAAGTCAGAAGCCGAAGATTGGGATGATCTGGAATCGCTGCTGCTAGAAAATGCAGCGGTTCGGGACTCAGAAGCAATTATAACCATCAGCAACCCGAATTTTTACGACAGCCTCGAAGACTTAGAAGCTTTTCTGGAACAACCCACTCCACCGGCGCAATCGCCACTGCCAGACATCTTTGAATCCCTAGAGGTCATCCTCTGGGAATCCACAGCAGGGGAGCCGCTGGCCGCGGTGGAATCTCTCCAAGGGTTAGAATCACTGGAAATTGTCCCAGAAAGCTCCCCAGAGGATGAATTCAAGGATTTAGAAAAACTCCTCGAAGAAACCAATCAGGTGATGGCAGCAAATCCGGCGGCCAGTTTCAGTCCACCGGTCGGGTTAAATAACCTGCGTCCCCTTGTCGGTAAAGCTTTTGAACAGACGACGCGGGTACCGATCAAACAATTGGATAACCTCAGCAATCTGATCGGGGAACTGGTGGTTAAACGCAATCGCCTTGAACAGGAACAGGATCGCCTGCGTCTCTTTTTAGATAATTTGCTTAACCAAGTCCAAAATCTCAGCGATGTGGGCAGTCGGATGCAGGATCTCTATGAAAGAAGCCTCCTAGAAGGGGCTTTACTGGCTAGTGGCAATGCTGGCGGTGCCATCGGTTACGGTAGAGTTAAGGGAGAAAATCAGGGCAATTCGGCTATGACCGGGCAACTAGATGCCCTAGAGATCGACCGTTTTACCGATTTCCACTTATTATCCCAAGAGATGATCGAATTGATCGTGCGAGTGCGAGAATCGGCCTCTGATATTCAATATGTCGTCGATGAAACCGATCAGGTGACGCGCAGTCTGCGACAGGCTACCACCCAACTACAGGAAGGGATGACCAAATCGCGCATGGTTCCCTTTAGTCAAACTGCCGATCATCTACCCCGGGCAATTCACGATATTTCCCTGAAACTGCACAAACAAGCCAAATTAAAAGTGGAAGGGGGGGGTGTTCTCATCGATCAGATGATCCTTGAACATCTCAATAGTCCCATGATCCATCTGGTCAACAATGCGATCACCCACGGCATTGAATCACCCCAAGAACGCATGGCCAAAGGCAAACCCGCCCTCGGTACGATCTCTGTCCGGGCATTCCTACAGGGGAATCAAACCGTGATCACCGTTAGTGATGATGGGGCTGGTATTGATGCTAATCGGGTTAAACTTAAGGCGATCGAGAAAGGCCTGATCAGCGATAGGGAAGCTCAAAACCTCAGTCCCCAAGAAGTCTATGAAATTCTTTTTCATCCCGGTTTTAGTACCAAAGATCAGGCCGATGATTTTGCCGGTCGTGGGGTGGGTTTAGATGTGGTGCGAACCAGTTTAATCGATGTGCGCGGGACCGTTACTATTGACTCGGTACTGGGCAAAGGAAGCACTTTTACGATCCGTTTACCCCTAACCCTGAGTATCTGTAAGGCCCTCTGTTGTGTTAGTAATCATGCGCGCATCGGTTTCTCCATGGACGGAGTGGAAGATATGAAGGATTTCCGGGCCAGGGATATCCAAATAGATGGGCAGGGACGGCCCTGCGTTTTCTGGCAAAATACTTTACTACCTTTCCAACCCCTGAGCGAGTTGCTTTCCTACAATCGACAACTTAGTCGCGGTAGTTTTTACACTGGCAAGCCGGAGGAAGACTCTTTTTCGATCGTGATCCTGCGCGGTGGTAATCATCTCCTCGCGGTACAGGTGGATAAAGTGATCGGTGAACTGGAAATCGTCATCAAACAGATCGAAGGACCGATTCCGAAAACGGCTGGGATTGCTGGGGCGACGGTTTTAGGGGATGGTACGGTGATGCCCGTCGGCGATGTGTTAGAGTTAATCGACATCGCCAGGGGTCGTCTGCGTATCGATAACGGTGGTCTTTGGCGCCAATCTGCCTCCCCTGTAGAGGTGGAAACTAGCCAAAAATCCGAGGCTATGGTTCTGATTGTCGATGATTCGATTACGGTTCGGGAATTGCTCTCTTTAAGCTTTATTAAAGCTGGTTATCGTGTGGAACAGGCCCGGGATGGTCAAGAAGCTTGGGAAAAATTACGCGGCGGTTTGCCCTGTGATATCGTTTTCTGCGATATCGAAATGCCCCGCATGAATGGCCTGGAATTACTGTCTAATTTGCAAAAAGACCCCCGATTAGCGGCGATTCCCGTGGCTTTGTTGACTTCCCGCGGATCTGAACGTCATCGTCAGGTGGCGGCGAAATTAGGGGCTAGTGGTTATTTTACCAAACCCTACACGGAAAGAGATTTACTCTGGGCAGCCGAAAGAATGATTGCAGGAGAAGTATTACTAGCTAATAGTATTAAAGTGACTCCTAATCAGCTTTCATCCTCCGATACAACATTAATTGATAGTAATCACCCTAATTTTTGGACATAATCGAGTCCTCTGATCTTGATTGTCGATGATTCGGTAATGGTGCGGGAAATGTTAGCGGTTTCTTTGGTTAAAGCTGGTTATCGCATCGAACAGGCCCGGGACGGTTTAGAAGCATGGGAAAAATTACGGGACAGATTAGCTTGTGATCTGATTCTCGGCGATATCGAAATGCTTCGCCTGAATGGGTTAGAATTGCTCTCTCGTCTGCAAGAGGATGAACAACTTCAGGGGATACCAGTGGCAATGATTACCTCGCGCGGGGCGCGAAAAATGCAGCATCTCGCCGCCGCTAAAGGAGCAAAAGGTTATTTTGTCAAGGCCTATATTGAGGATGTTTTACTGTCGGCAGCCCAACGTTTAATCGCTGGTGAAGTATTAATCCAAAAAGAAAGTCCCGCGGATTAGCTGAGGTTAACTTGCTAATTTGAATTGGGTTTCTGGAAAATCATTAAATGTTGTTGGGGCAAAGTCTCGATGATTTCTTCTGGCAGTAAACCGACAGCGGCCATTTCTTTTTCTACCTGTCTGCGGGTCATTTTATGAAGGGACTTGATGGGAATCAGAGGATTTTCACGACGGTATTCTACTAATACCACCCTACCATCGGGTTTTAAGGATTTGACCAGATTTTCCATCATCTCGCGGGGACAGGAAAACTCGTGATAAGCATCGACCATTAAAGCTAAATCGAGCGCATTTATAGGCAATTTAGGATCGGTTTCTGTGGCGAGAATTGTGGTGACATTCTTAACTTGATTTTCCTCGGCTAAAAAATCAATTGCCCCTAGCATTTCCGGTTGCACATCGACAGCGAAAACTTGTTCTACTAAATTCGCCATAGGAAAACTAAAATAACCTGTCCCCGCGCCGATATCTGCTACTATATCTGTGGGTTTTAAATCTAGTGCCGTGATCAGATCATCGGGTTTTTCTGTGAAACGGCGACTAGGACGTTCTAACCATAACATTTCTTGGTGTCCCATGACTTTAGCGATTTCCCGTCCTAGATAAAATTTACCGATACCATCGCGACTATGAAGCGATCGAATCTGATAATATTCCTCTGGCACTAAAACTGAAGCATCGTAGGTAAAATTTAATAATCCGAAACTACAGCAAAGCAGTATTAGGCAGGTGACGATAATAATAGTTCTTTTGATCATCATGAGAAACCCAGTGGCGTATCATTGAAATTAGCTGCAGATCATTGTACCAAGACATCTTAACAGAAACACCTATAGCGGTTTTCCCAGAAGTGAGTCCCGATTGAAACCTCTATCTATCAAAGTATTTACTATACCTCATTAGACTGAAAACCGTTATAATCAATCTATAATAAATCGCATATGCGTATCGATTAAAGGTCTTCGTCACCCGATTCAGCAAGAGATGATGGTTAACTGGCACTTACGAGCAAGGATAAAAACCGTTTTTCCCAACCAGTCTATCCTCTTTTGATTATCTTGACAGTTATCTTAATAGTGAGGTACGAAGTCTCTGGTTTTAGGGAACGGCAGAACTGCGGAACAGTAGCTGTTCGTCCAGAGATGATGCCAAATACCGTCATACTTCATCTTTATGAGAAACGCTCTAATCAGGGTGAGGGTTTTTGCTTGTTGTCGCCACTGCTTGTCAATTTACTTTACAATTCTGGTAGTTTTTGATAACATCTTGGTAAAATGTTCGTGGTTTTCTCCCAGCTAGGGGACGGCTTATATCAAGGATTATCCTAGTGTAAGCAATCTTCTCGGATTTCCAGAAAACATCGCCGATTAACCTGAAATTTATGGGCATCTTAGATGAGCAATCTTGGTGGAAGTGATTTTGTATTTTTTAAACATTTTAACCTCACAAAAATCTTTTGTCTTGAGGAAGCCATCTTGACCTACTATCCTAAAACCAGAAAGAAAATAATCAAATAAATAACCGCAATGAATCAAGAGAAAAATCGGTAAACTGGAAAAAACTGTTATCATTTACCATCCTTCAATACAATAATTAGTCTGTTTAATTCCATGCCAAAAACTGAGCCAATCCAAGTCATTATATCGAAATTTAAAGATACTACTCTCTGGTTACTATTTTCCCTATCGGCAATCGTCCTGCTCTGGAAATTAGGACAGAGGAGTTTAGAAGATTGGGATGAAGCCATATATGCACAAATTTCTAAAGAGATTGTAGAAAATGGTGACTGGATAACTCTACATTACGGATATGTGCCTTGGTTTCATAAACCCCCCCTATTTATGTGGTCAACCGCTGCTTTTTTTCAATTATTTGGGGTTGACGAATTTTGGGCAAGAGCGGCTTCGGCTTTATCAGGAGTCGCCTTAATTGCTATTATCTATTTGATTGGTAAAAAAGTTTATGGATATTGGGCAGGAGTTTTTGCCTCGTTGATTTTGTTGGCAAGTTATCAATTTGTCAATTCTGCTCGGTTTGGTACCACCGATATGATGCTGACATTCTTTCTATTTCTATCACTTTACGGTTATCTTCATCTTCGCCAAGGCAATCAAAAATGGTGGTATTTTATTGGTACTGCTTGTGCCTTAGCTTTTATGGTTAAAGGTTTTGCTGCCATTGTTGCACCAGCTGCCATTATGATAACGCTATTAATTGAAAGGCAGTTATTAACTACTTTTAAATCGAAACATTTTTGGCTAAGTATTGTCTTGGCTACCTTGATAATTCTTCCCTGGCATTTAACAGTGCTACTACAGCATGGACAGGCTTTTTTGGGGAAATACTTAGGTTATCATGTGATTGAACGGGCAACCCGCCCCCTTGAGGGAAACAGTGGAGACTTTCTCTCATATTTCCGAACAGTTATTCGATTCTTTTTTCCTTGGGTTTATCTAATTCCTTTTGCATTTATCGTCAGCGCAAAAGATACTTTAAAACCCCATAGCTCGTCGAGAATTCTAATGGTTTTCTTTCTGGTGGTTTTTGGTCTATATAGTTTGGTATCAACCAAATTAAGCTGGTATATTCTTCCCCTTTATCCGATTTTTGCAATTTTTATCGGTTATTTATTTCAAAAGGCACAAGCTTCTTCTACTGCTCGTTCGTGGATATTGATTAGTATCGCAACTGTAGCTTTAGTTATTTTCCCTTTAACGCCGCTAAAAATTGTTGGTATTATCAGTCCTTCAGTTAAACAGATAGTAGCAGTTTTCTGTTTTGTGATCGTAGCAACTCTACTCGTTCTCATTTTACTGAAAAGGCTTACTCCTAGGTCGGCGACTATTTTACTATTTGCAGTTTTTGTCTTTTCTGGAATCAGAGAAGTTAGAGGACTTTATACTGCAAGAGTAACCCCCCTATCTGCCTTAGCACAAGTGGCAGAGCAAGAGGATTTTAATAAGAAAAATCCCTTAATAATTGCTAAGTTATCTGCTGATCTTAATCATCCCAGTGCCTTATTTTATAGTAATAGACCGATTTGGTGGGTGAGGAGTGCCGAAGAACTTAAAACTGCCGTCAATAGCGATAAAAATCATGAAATTATTATGAGTAAAGAAGATTTTGAGAATTTATCTTCCGACTATAAAATTCAAGTATTATCCGAAAAAGCTAGTCTAGTTTATGCTAAAATTTATCCTAAGAAATTTCCTGAAATAAATAAGTAAAAAATCTATTTTATAGATAATACTTTATTTAATTCTGTAGCTTGAGATTGCTAAAATACAGGATTAGATAATGAGGAAAAATTTTAAAATCTTCTGCCTGCCTGATCATGAATATACTTGTTAGTCTTGCTCGATTACATAGAAAACAACTTAGTTTCGCCCTTCTGGTGTTTTTGATTATAGGTAGCACTTGGTTAGCTTTCTTATTCGCTCCAGAAAGAACAAATGATGGTCTTGTTCATTTATTTTGGAATAGTTTTTGGGCAGAGCAAGTTAAGTCTGGAGATTTATTCCCAAAATGGTATGCTCAAGGCTATGGAGGCTACGGAAATGCTGCATTTTTATTCTATCCTCCTCTTTTAAGATATGTAGCTTTTCCCTATCATTTGCTCGGATTTTATCCAGTTGTTGCTCTAAGATTTACGGTGCTAACTATTTTACTCATCAATATAATTAGTGCCTCAACTCTAGCAATGTATTTATTCAAAAAAAAGAGCATAGTTTACTATCAACTAATTATTATTTTAGCAATTAATCCTTACCTATTTTACTGTTTATTTTGGCGCGGAGCATTAGCAGAATGTTTAGCCATTGCTTTAATGCCTTTTTTTATTGTCGCTCTTTTAAAAATATCGAATGTAATTACTTTCGCCAATGGTTTAGCGCTAACAATCACAACTTCTTTGATAGCACTAGCTCATCTACCTAGTCTGATTATTATATTTTTTCTGTTTGGTATTTATTCGCTAATTATCCTGTTTAAAAATAGAAATTTTCGAGATTTTTGCTGGCGGATTCTCTTTTTTATCATCGGCATAATTGTTTCTTTTCCTTACCTAATTCCTGCGGTTTTTAATTTAAAGGAAATTCGTCAACCGATAGGAACTTCCCTGGGTGATTGGGTGGCTTTTGGTAATAACTTTTATCAAAATCGACATACTTTTATAATTAGTCTCATTTTCAGCATCTATCTAATTATCTATATCTTAAGTATTCGATCAGTTTGGCAGAGAAGAAACAAGTTAGAAAAATTTGATTTTGATCCGGTTGCTCTCATAGTTTTATCGGGCCTGAGTATATTGATGATTTCACCTCTTTCTTTACCACTCTACAAAATCATTTTTCCCTTGCAAAAAATCCAGTTTCCCTTTCGCTTTATTGCCGTGGCAGCGGGCCTAGTTTCTACTTTGGCAATTCTCTCTATTTCTGTGAATTTTAAACAGTTCAAAAAACGCCTTTTAGTCAGCTTGTTAGTCATTGCTAGTTTGTCTATTCCCCATTACCTTTTATTATCAAGTGTCCTAACTCCTGTTTACCAAGATTCCCTGGCCAAAGAACAACTCAATAACTTAATTAATGCCAGAATTAAACAGCCATCTTATCAATCCCAAAGAATAGCAACGGCAAATTTTTTACCAGTAGAACCAATTAAAGTCGGAGGTAAAGGATTTAATCTAGCGGCTGGTCTCTTAATTGTTCCAGATGTAGTAGATTATCTTCCAGCTGCCCTCAGTGAGAAAACACCTTTCTGGAAATTTCAAGGTAATACCGTTTCTCCTGCTCAAGGTTATCAAGACCATTATGTTCGCAATGGTGACGGTCAATTAGCTATGGTCAAAGCTTCTTTATATAATCGTATTTGGGATTGCGAAATCGTTTCAGATACTCAGGTTGATCTGGGAATTACTTATTTTAGTCGCTGGCACTTTGAAACTAATCCCAAAGGAATGATTAGCAGTCAGGGAATCTCTCAGGACGGCTTATTTACTCTGCAATTAAAACCGGGAAAATACCAACTAATTGCTCAATATCGTGCTTAACTAAAGGGAAAAAAATAAATTCCCCGTCCGGGACAGGGAAAACATCTATCTTGATCAACAAAACAATTAATCCAAAAATCCCATTAAAGTTTCGGGATCATCGATTTCATTGGAAGCAACGGGACGATTACCCATGACTGTATAGGTTTCGCTAATGTGCAGATGACTGAGAGCGATCGGACGATTGCCAGAAATCGCTAGAGTGCTACTGACTTCCATACCGCTAGAGCCGACAGGACGCAATCCACCGACGGAAGAATAGGTACTAACAATTTTCAGATGGCTAACTTCCACGGGACGGCCTCCGGGTAACATTTCATCTTCCGTGAAGTGAAGATGGCTAGTACCAACAGGACGATTTTCGGGTAAGCGATGTTCAGGTTGATAGAATTTTAACGCTTTGGAAGCCGATTCAGCGTTGTTTTTCACCGAAAGGGCGACCACTTCTTTATCTTTGGCGGTTTTAGCCGTAGTAGCTTTACCGCGTGTGCTGGTCTTTTCTTCTGTGGTTGCTGGGGTTTGAGTCCCGTTCGTTTCTAGATTTTCCACCGTCATAACCTGATACTCCTTTCCGTTAATAGCTTCGGGGAAACGATAAGATTTAAGTTTAGGGTATTCTCGAAGACTTTTAATCTTTTTTTAAAATCCTCTCTAATATTAAGATACATCTTTCTTTCCCAAAACCCTATAAGTGTTGGTAATTTGATTGTTGACACTCCCCGCCGTAAAACGGACGGGGATTCTTGGTTCAACGACAGGGCTTAAAAATCTAAAGGAAGTGTAACCTTCACCGTTCGGCTGAGCTCACGGCCGAAGCCCTAGGACCCAATATCCCATCTAAAGATGCCAATATCGAGCCAGTGGCAATAGACCCCTAGCGGCCTTATCTCCCCAAGCGTAGATTATACTATGCGGGTATGCCCTATCCTACAGTTTGATTTTTCAAGGTTATGGGTGCTAGTTTTCGGTACTCGTTAGAGTCCATGGGTTTTTTAAGAGGTTATTCGCACCTCTGTGCAAGGAAGCCCAACCACTAGCATGAGCGTCCGTGTGTTTTTTATACCGCTTACGGGCGGTTTAACTTAAAGGAGGGTGCTTTTAGTCCGCCGATACCGTAGTCTATTTACAACACAATGTCAAGACCTAATATCTTACAAGTGAGACTTTCTGACGAAGAACTAGAAAAACTAAAACGGTATGCTCAACAAAAACAAATTTCTGCTGCCGAAGTTGTCAGGGATTGGATTAAAAATCAACAGTAATCAAGCAGCCCTAAAAGGGGCGGGGTTTTCAACCCAAATTTCCGATAATTTATCTCAAATGTCGGGGTGAATATCCTCGCGCTTAGTGACGGGATAAAACCCCGACTAATATAAAACAGGGAAGCACGATTAAAAATAAGTGTCCAGTCTCCTGACAAAATCTGGAATAACTTCTTCTTTTAAGGGTCTTGACCTACTTAGGCCAAATAGCTACTATAGCAGTTTTCATCAGAATGAGGTATGGGCAAGGGGCTTAAACCCCTTGTTGGCAAAACTTGTCGATACCTCAGTAACGTCAAAAGCACTATATATTCGTCCATTGATTGAAAACGCTGGCGCTCATTTAATTTTTCTTCCACCTTATTCTCCTGATTTTTCTCCTCTTGAAAATTGTTGGTCTAAAATTAAGCAAATTTTGAAAACATTGGAACCTCGCAACTATTCAGAACTCAGGCAAGCAGTTTGTGGTGCTTTAAGCGCAATTACCCTTAAAGATATTCATGGCTGGTTCACACATGGTTGCTATTGTAATTCCCCTTTTATTGACACTTCCCAGTCACCAGTACTTACCTCATCCATGTGAAAACCGCTATAAGTTCTCTACCAGAAGAAACGGTAAATCTGACAGAATTAATCAAGGAAATTATAAAAATTCTTGATAATCAAGGAGAAAGGATTTGGGTAGAATCCCAAGCAGGTGAAGGGGCAACTTTTTATTTTACTTGGCATAAAAATACTCCTAGTTAAACCCCAACTAAGTTGAGAACTGTGGTTTTTCCTCCTCTGTTTTAAGATGGGTTTTGACCTAATAAACGTCAGTTCGGGATAAGGGAATTTTGCCATAGCTTCCACGAAAGAATAGGAGTTTCAGGCTACGGTAGCATCAGGGTTTTAGCTTATCCCGAACTGAGGTTAATAAGCTCTCAGCTAAAACCAGAGGAGAAAGACCAATTCAGACTTGAATTGGCGTATTTTTAAGTCAGAATCAGCACAATTATCGGATAGAGTTTTTAATTTCTTCCCAAGTAATTATCTGATCGGGATTTCTTTCATAATCATCAACTTAAAAAGATTTAATCGTGTTTAAAGATTCGGTAACGTGAGCTTTAAAATCTAACATAGAATCAAAAATATGTCTGACGATTCCCTCTTTATCAATGATATAGGTAACTCGTCCGGGGATGACAAATAAGGTAGAGGGAACACCGAATAATTTCCGCACTCGGTTATCGGTATCACTTAAAAGGGTGAAGGGAAGATTATATTTTTGGGCAAATTGTTGATGGGATTGGGGACTATCGGCACTAATCCCAATAACTTCCGCACCCGCATCGGTAAACACTTCATAACTATCGCGGAAAGCGCAGGATTCTGCGGTACACCCCGGAGTATCATCTTTGGGATAGAAATAAATTACCAGGGATGTTTTACCGATTAAATCGCCGATCTTAACCGTTGCCCCTGTTTGGGAAGGGAGAGAAAAATTGGGAACTCGATCGCCTACTTTTATAGCTGCCATAAGATTAATTAATTGATAGATAATCGTGGATAGGGTAATACTTTACATTCTAACCTTTTTTGGCCTTTTGTTTAGCCCGTTTAGCGGCAGCTTTGGCCGATTTTTCAGCTTCAATGCGTTTTTGTTCGGCTTTTTGCTTTTCTTCGTCTAGTTTTTCTAGATAATAGTGATAATCTCCGGCATAGACAATTAATTCGCCATCCCGAATCTCGACAATTTTGTTAGCTACCTGGGAGATAAAATAACGATCATGGGAAACAATTAAAACCGTGCCTTCATAAACTTTTAAAGCCGATTCTAACATTTCCTTGGCGGGAATATCGAGGTGATTAGTGGGTTCATCGAGAATCAATAAGTTAGCGGGAGCAAGTAACATTTTGGCTAAAGCAAGACGTGCTTTTTCGCCACCACTCAGGGATTCTACTTTTTTTAATACCGTTTCCCCACTGAATAAAAATCGCCCTAAAAGACTGCGAACTTCCACATCTTTCCAATCGGGAACTTCATCATGAATCGTATTTAAAACGGTTTTAGTTAGGTCTAAAGCTTCCGCTTGGTTCTGCTCAAAATAACTAGGAATAACGTTATGTTTACCGATTTCAATCGAGCCTTCTGTGGGTGATTCTAACCCAACAATTAAACGTAAAAGCGTGGATTTTCCTGCACCATTTGGTCCCAAAAAAGCGACTCTATCGCCTCTTTCTATTTCCAGATTTGCTCCCAAAAAGAGAATTTTATCATCGTAAATGTGAACAAGATTTTTGATAGTTACCACTTCTCGACCACTACGCACTGCTGGAGGAAACTGGAATTTTAAGGTACGCACATCGGCGATTGGTGCTTCAATTTTTTCCACCTTTTCTAATTGTTTTTCCCGGCTTTTTGCTTGGGTGCTACGGGTGGCACTGGCCCGGAATCTATCCACGAAAGCCTGCTGTTTTTCTAGTTCTTTTTGTTGACGTTCGTAGGCACTTAACTGAGCGGATTGTTGTTCGTATTTTTGCTGTAGGTAGGCAGAATAATTACCTAAATAAGTGGTAGAAACTCCCCTTTCAGTTTCGACAATTTTGGTACAGAGGCGATCGAGAAATTCCCGGTCGTGGGAAACTATGACCATGGGAGTGGTTAAATCCTTGAGGAATTTTTCTAACCATTCAATGGTTTCTAAGTCTAAATGGTTAGTTGGTTCATCGAGGAGTAAAATATCGGGAGTTTGTAGGAGAATTTTGCCTAAACTCATCCGCATTTGCCAACCACCACTAAAGGAACTTACCAAGCGATCGCCGTCATCAATAGTAAAGCCCATTTCCGGTAAAATTTTCTCGATGCGTGCTTCTAATCCGTAACCATCTAATGCCTCAAATTGTCTTTGTAGGCGATCCAATTGATGAATTAAGCGATCTAATTCTTCGGGATCGGCTTTTTCCATGTGCTGGGGAATTTCTATTAGTTGATGGTGGACTTGATTCGCTTCTTGAAACACCGTCCAAAATTCCTCGCGTACCGTCCGACGGGGATCCACTTCAAATTCTTGGGTAAGATAGCCGATATGGAGACTGGTAGGACGGATGATCTCTCCGGCGGTGGGTTCCACTTCCCCCATAATAATCTTCAGTTGGGTGGATTTTCCGGCCCCATTGACTCCCACCAACCCGATGCGATCGCCAGTTTTTACTTCCCAAGTGACATCTTTTAACACTTCTCCCGTCGGGTAAATCTTACTAATTCTCTCTAGTCGTAGCATCGTTGATTTTTCTCCAGTCCTAGGCCGGTGAGGCAGTCCGCCTTTATTGTAACATTTAGTTAAGCTTTATCTGGTCTTTGTCAAGTTTTCTCGATTGAGCCACCTGACACTATTTTTTATTTGAAAGAGATAATAATGCTTAATCCCTACCCCATAAAAAAAGAAACTGCTAGTTTGATCACCAGAGATGGAATTAGTTTAGCTGCCGATATTTATCGTCCCGATAGTAGGGAATCTTTGCCCATTTTACTAATGCGACAACCCTACGGAAAAATGATCGCTTCTACGGTGGTTTATGCCCATCCTAGCTGGTATGCACATCAGGGTTATATTGTGGTAATTCAGGATGTCCGGGGACGGGGAAACTCGACGGGAAATTTTAATTTATTTGCCCATGAAATTAGCGACGGATTAGAAACTATTGAATGGGTTTTAACTATTCCTAATAATACGGGTGTGGTGGGAATGTATGGTTTTTCCTATCAGGGAATGACCCAATTATACGCGGCTGCCAATGGTCATGCTGCTTTAAAAACTATTTGCCCGGCGATGATTGCTCACGATTTATATCGAGATTGGGGCTATGAAAACGAAGCATTTAATTTACAATATAATCTCGCTTGGGCAATACAATTAGCGGCGGAAACAGCTAGATTAAAAGGCGACGAAACAGCCTATCAAAAACTCTGGGTAGCTTCCCGAAATTTACCCCTTTTTGATCCTATTGCAGCCTCTCCCCAAATTCTACAAGATTTGGCCGCCGATTCTTTTTATCACGATTGGATTACTCGTTATCTTCCCGATGACTATTGGCAAAAATTATCACCGCAACACCTTTTAAAAAATATCGATTTACCGATGTTACATATCGGGGGTTGGTTCGATCCTCATCTCCGGGGAACTTTGAGTTTATACGAAGAAATGCAAAGTCGTTCTATCTATCCCCAACGGCTAATTATTGGTCCTTGGACTCATCTACCCTGGGGGAGAAAAGTAGGAGAGATAGATTATGGTCAACAGGCAATTAGTCCCGTGGATAAAATGCAGCTGCAATGGTTTGATTATTTCTTAAAAGGTCAGGAAACGGAGTTATTAAAAAATCCTCCTATGTATCTATTTCAAATGGGGTCTAATCAATGGCGATATCTGGAGAAGTTTCCCAGAGAAAATCAGCAAATTTATTATCTTGCTAGTCAAGGTTTAGCCAATCTGCGCGAGGATGAGGGGAAATTAAGCGCGATTTTGTTAGAACCTGCGATCGAAGATACCATAGTTCACGATCCTTGGCGACCAGTGCCATCTTTAGGAGGTCATAGCGCCCTACCGGGGGGAATATTCGACCGCACCATGCTAGACTGTCGCAGTGATCTGATTACCTACACTTCTCCCCCCCTAGAGAAAGATTTAACGATTTTGGGTAGTCCCCGTCTGGATTGTTATTGTCAAGCAGATGCGGTTAGTTTCGATATCTGCGCGGTGGTTTCTCAAGTTACCCCCGATGGTCGAGTTTTTAATATCACTCAGGGTTATAAACGGGTAAATAACCCCGAATCGCCCCTAAATATTGCCCTACAGGCCACTTTTATCACTATTCCTCAAGGTCATAGCTTGCGTTTGAGTCTCAGTGCCTCTTGCTTTCCTGCACATCCCGTCAATGCGGGGACGGGCAGCTATCCCCACGCGAGTCGGGCGATCAATTTTTCTATTATCACAATTAAGGTTTTTTGTCAAGGAAATTTTCCTGCAAAATTGCTATTACCTTTAGTCGGGGAAAGCTAAACCGCTGCGGGGATCGCGAATGTATAAACCTAACACCAGGGAGGAGATAACCGTATCCCAGACGGGGGTGAATTTTTCCGCATCATCGACCCAATAATCCATAGTAATTAAACATTGAACTCCAGAACCAATGCCCACGGCAATGCGCGAATAAGCTGGCCGATTTTCTTGGGGGTCGATGAATTGAATTTGCACCCAAACAATGCGCGCAGTTTGGCGTTTTTCTTGGATAACTTCGCCGATTTCGTGAGGATTGCGGCTATCTTCACGAGCTAATTTTTTGACCATTCCTTTCAGGGGTAATTCTTTCCAATCTCCGGGGGGAAGTAAATTATAGGAAACCTCTAAACGACAATCATCATCGGGGGGTTTTCTATCTAAAAAACGAAAGGAATTATCATCGGGTTCAAAATGCCAATCTTGAGGAACTTCAAAGCGAACTGCACCGCGACCAGCTACAAAAATACTGTTACCCGGACTAGATTTCCAGTTATGATCTGGATTTAAGTCGAGGGTTTCTTTAATCCATTGCAGATTGTGTTTTTTCGATTTAGCCATAGGTGTAATCCTGCGATAAGAATCGGACTATAGCTGTCATTATACAGGCTTTTTCCTGAGAATTAACCAAAGCTTCTGTCTTCACCCTTAGGATAACTGCTGCATAATTTTTAAAAATCCCACAGCACAGGATTATCATCTAAGAAATCAGTTACCTGTTTACCAATATTATCAATTAATTTTAGGTCTTCTGGGGTTAAATTAATTGTCATTGCTTGAGCGTTATTAACTGCTTGAGCGGCATTTCTTACCCCAGCAATTGCATTAGTTTGGGGTTGCTTAATTAACCAAGCAAGAGATAATTGAGCTAGGGAACAATTATAGCGGTTAGCAATCGGTTCTAATTGATTTAAAGCCGCTTGTATCCTCTGAAAGTTTTCGCCATGAAAGAGTTTATTTTTAATTCTATGATCCTCCGCTGCCAACTGATAACCATTTCTAAATTTTCCTGTTAATAAACCTTGGGCAAGGGGAGAATAGGCCAGAATAGAAATATTATTCTCTATACAATAGGGCATAATTTCCTTTTCTACCGAGCGCCAAAAGAGAGAATAGGGAGGTTGAATACTCTCAATTCTGGCGTATTGACCAGCTTCTTCCAGTTGAGAGCGGGAGAAATTGGAAACCCCTATAGCGCGAATTTTTCCCTGTGCTTTCAGATAATTAAGAGCGGCCATAGTTTCAGAAATAGGCACTATTTCCGTGTTCCATGAGCCACTAGGCCAATGAATTTGATAAAGATCGATATAATCAGTTTGGAGGTTTTTTAAAGAGTGATCACAAGCTGCGATAACTTGCTCATATTTAAGGTGATTAGCAAAAACTTTGGTGGCATAAATTACCTGTTCTCGCACATCGGCCAAAGCTTGAGCGACAATCGATTCCGAGTGACCTTCCCCGTAGATTTCGGCTGTATCTATAGTGGTAATTCCTGCCTCAAAAGCGGCACGAATAGCCCTAATACTTTCCTCATCTTCAATACCTGCCCACATCTTTTTTCCTGCTTGCCAAGTACCCACGAGAAGGGGGGTAATTTCTATATTAGTCTGACCGAGATAGCGTTTTTGCATAACAGTTTTTTTGATGGGTTAAGTATGCTTAGGGTTTTAGTCGAGTTTAGGGTTTAAAATCTCAGCTAAAGAGGACTAAAGTGACAAGGATAAAAACCTTTACCAGTAGGGGTGTAAAGAACAAACTTAATAAGCCACAAAAAAGACCTAATAAGCAGGTACTGAGGCTAATTATTTCGCCGTGAACATTGTAGCTAATCGACAGGGAGATTAGGGCTAGAGTAAGGAGAAAAATCATAGTTTTCTTTCCTGAGTCTCTTGAGCAGAAAAGCCGTGACCGCTCACGACTTTTTGCCGGTTCTATATCTATTATTAGCTCGATTACTTAACCAATGACATCCGGTTAAAGTAAACTTTTTTAACGGAAAAGATTAAAAAATCCGTTGAAAAAGCCTGTCAGACCGGTAAAGGGACTTAAAACCGTGCCGAGGGTGTCGGTGGCAGAGGCCAGATTGCTACGTGGACTGATTAGCCCGACGCTTATCAAAGTCTCCTGCGGTTAAAATTGCCTGATTGAGGGGGGTATTGGGAGGAACTTCAATTGTCCCCGGTTTTTTCACCTCCCCGACCACTTTCACGTTAATGGTTTTAGGGGCAAAACTAGCCGATGCTAGGGTTTCTGATTCCTTGGACGAGATTTCAGTAGCGGTGGGGATAATCACCGTATCCCCTTCTTGAAGAAAGATATCGCCGGTCATATCACCTTTTTCGAGCAAACTCCAGAGAGCTACGGGGATTTTCTGCTGGGAACCGTCACGAGTATAACGCAGCACCTGCACCTGTCGGATATCGGCGAGAGGTTTGATGCCTCCCGCTTGTTGGATAGCTTGGGTTAGTCGGGCCGGTTTCCTGGTACCGCCGCGATCTAGGTCATTATTATTGTTATTATTATTGTTGGCAGTGGGGACAATACGATGGGACCCCGGACGATAAACTTCTCCCACCACAGTAACATTAATTTCTCGATCGCTATCTAGTCCAAAATTGGCATCGGCTAATTGATTGACTTCCCCGACGCTAAGGGTCGTTTTGGTGGGAATAACGATGCTATCGCCATCTCTAAGGCTAATATCTTGGGTTGTATCGCCTTTTTGGATTAATTGCCAGAGATTCGCTTGAATTAGCTGTTATTGTCCCTTGAGGTTGCGTCGGATTTGAACTTGACCAATATCGGCCACCGTAGTCACTCCCCCCGCTTGCCGGATTATTTCGGTCAATAAGGGCGTTTTTTGGCTTTGTTCGGGGTTAATTGTATAGGTACCCGGACGATTGACTTCCCCCGCGATGGCGATTTGCAGAGGCCGGGGGGTGAGAATGCTAACAGTAACCACGGGACGTTTGAGATAGGTGGCGTAACGTTTGGCCAAGGTTTGGCCGGCTTCGGTGACGGTCATTCCCTCCACTTTGACGCTACCAATCAGAGGTAAAGTCAGGGTTCCATCGGCTAAAACAAGGAAATCGCCGCTTAAATCCGCCACTTGGTAGATGGTGACGCGCACTTTATCCCCTTCTCCTAGGGTGTACTCTTTGCTTTCTGCGGGGATAGGAGCAATCGCCTCTTTAGCGGGTGCAGGACTACTCGGAGGAGTGGCTTGGACTGGGCGAGCCTCTAAGGAAGTTAGAGGGGCAATAGTGCCGATAATTAACAGATAACGTAGGGATTTACTGATTAAATCCTGTAATTGGTTGCTATTTAACATGATCAATAGGATTAATTTTATGGTTAACATTGGCGATCAGTGTAGCACAAATAGTCGATCGCCTATGGAAACCCCCTGTAATATCGCATCTATCGAGAGTTACCGCTAACTGTAAGATAGTTTTAATGATTGCCTGTATGTAAAGGGGTATATTAATTTTATGACAGCTACTAGCACAATTCCCGATTTTTGTCAAGGGATAAAATATTTTGGGGGTTCCTTACCCGAATTTGATAAATATGCAGGAAAAGCCGCTATTGCTGAGGGAAAAACCGCTATTATTGCCGCTAATGACCCGAATGCTATCTATCAAACCCTCCTAGCCGCCGATGCTTTGCGTTACCTCACCCTACAAATCACCGCTACCAAAGAATCGGGACACCCCGGCGGTTTTGCCAGCGCTGCCGACGTGATTGCCTCTTTGATGATGTTAGGCCAAAAAAATATTTTCACCGAAGTGGGCCATCATGCCCCTGGTTTTTATAGTAACGTCTTTCTCGATCGCTCTCTCGAAGCCATGGGCATCAGCAACGTCAGCGAATTGGGAGAACGTTTTCGGGAAAAACACGGACTTTTAGGGCATCTTTCTGGACAAATCCCCGGACTGCTCGGGCCCGCCGGTCCTTTGGGCCAAGGCCAACATTTTGCCATGGCGGCGGCCAAATTACACCCTAATACCCTTTTCCCTGTGACTATCGGGGATGGTGGTTTAGGAGAACCCTACATTATGAGTAGTTTTGGTCATTTTCACACTGCTTACCCAGAAATTACCAATTTTCTGCCGATTTTAGTTTGGAATGGCTATTCCCAAGAACACCATAGCATGGTGTCCCTGAAAACTAACGCCGAAATGGAAGCCTATTGGCGCGGTAATGGTTTCGAGGAAGTGATTCTCATTAATGCCAAAGACTTCGATGATGCTAATCAAAATGGGGAATATGTAGATAGCACCAAATTCTCTTTTAACCAGCGTCTGGAGTTCATGAAAGCGGTGTTAATGGCCACGGATAAAGCCGCCCAATTAGCCCTAGGTGGTAAACTAACGGTGATCATTATTAAACAACTTAAAGGGGCGGGAGTTCACAAACGGGGAGCAGCTTCTCATAATCTTTATCCAGGCGATTCTTTAGAAAAAGATTATATCGTTACTGCCTTACAAGAACGCGCTTTACCCCCTGAAGCTTGGGCAATTGTTCGTACTAATTTCGAGCGCTCTGGAGGCGGTCCGGCAGCGGAAACAGTGGTAACGGAAAAAGTCTTCCCGCTGCCGGATTTAGGAACCTTACCGATGACGGAATATACTGTGGGTGGTGATAAAAAAGTGGCCACCACTGCCATGGGGGAATTAGTGGTAGCTGTGGGTAAAGCTGACCCCAATTTTGTTGTCACTAATGCTGATGGTAATGCCGCTTCGGGAATTAATAATATTAACGTCGGTTTAAAGATTATTCACCCCACCACCGATGATACCTATTTTCAAGCACCTAATGGTCAAGTTTATGAGCCTTTAAGCGAGGATGCCTGTGCTGGATTAGCCGTCGGTTTATCTCTCTTGGGAGCGCGGACTTTATGGTGTTCCTACGAGTCTTTTGCTATCAATGGTTTACCGATTTGGCAGACTGTAACCCAAGCGATGGCCGAGTTACGTCGTCCCACCCCTTCTACTATTACTTTATTTACCGCCGGAGCCTTAGAGCAAGGGCGGAATGGTTGGACACACCAACGCCCAGAGATTGAAAATTATTTCGCCGCTATGATGCGAAATGGTAATATTTTCCCTCTCTTTCCCTGCGATGCTAACAGCATTCAAGTCTGTTATGAATGGGCGTTAGGAACTAGCAATAAAGGCATTACAATCACCGCTAGTAAATCGCCTTTACCGGTGCGAACCACTTTTGAGCAAACCCGTCAAGCTTTAGAAAAAGGCGGCGTAATTCTCCAGGAATCGGAAGGCAGTAAAAAAGTCGTTTTTGCCGTCATTGGTGATATGACTTTATTGCCCGTCTTTGAGTCTGCACAACAGTTAGAAGCGGCGGGAATCGGCGTAAAAATCGTCTCGGTAATTAATCCCCGTCGTCTCTATCGTCCTAGCGATGTGATGAGTGAAACTAGCTCGGCAGCTGATAATAATTTCCTCGATGATATTGGTTTTGACAGTCTCTTTGCCGGTGATGCTTTAATCGGAGTAACCGGTGGTACAAGCGCCATGTTAGAACCGATTATGTTACGCAGTAATGCGCGTCGGGATGTCTTCGCTTGGAAACGGGGAGAAACCACCGCTAGTGCTGGGGAAATTATGGCCTATAATGGCTTAACTGCCAATGCTTTAACTGCGCGTGCTACCCAGTTATTAGGTTAAGTTCCCAGTTAGTTTTTTTTGATTACTCCCTACTCTCTTTGATTGGAAAGTAGGGATTTTTTTCAGGTCACTTTTGCCAACGGGGTAAACTTTTAATCACTTTCCATAGGCGAGGATATTGGAGGGATAGATAGCGCTTAATATGGGATTTTAAACTAACTAAATCCTGAGATTCTTTCAGTTCTCTATCTTGATAAAAACGAATTAAATCATCCCGTCTTTTCAGTAAAATTTTAATTTGTTGGTAATCTTCCGAGCTTAAAACTTGATGGGGTTGAATATTTTCTGGCAGCGGGCGCGGGATGTAAAAAGTTGTATGAGATGGGGATAATTCTAGGGCTGGACGTTCTTTGGTATAGAGATAAATAGAAAGAGATTTCCGGGATAAATGCCGTTGATTTTCTGGTAAGTTAATCTGAGAAAATCCATGCCATGAATGTTCATTAGTTTCAAAAATAACACAACGATTAAAGATAGGTACAAAAGATTTAATCTTATTTTCTTCTGGTTGACGGGGATTGGAATGTAACTCGAGATTCCCTCCCCAATCTGCTTGCCATTGGGGATTTAAATAGATTAATAAATTCAAGCGGCGATGATACCAGTGACGCTCATCAAGGTTAAAATCAATGTGAGGGTCTAATTCTTGACCGTGTAAATTTTCATGGGTTCCACCCCCATAAAAACTAGGGTCTGGAATTAAATTATCGATACCGGTTAATTGGGAAATTAACTCTAAAAACTCTTGAGCTTGAACGTAGCGGCCAAACTGTTGATAAACACCCCCCAAACCGATTAAATCCTCATTAACCGCCTTCCCGCCAACTTTTCCTAACTCACTAATGGCTTTTTGCGGATTAAAACTGGGAAAATTGTCCAGCAAAATTTGCGCTTGCTCCCCAACTAAAAAATTATCGATGACCAAATGCTTAAACGGTTGCGCTGTCTCAAAATCTTGACGATAGACAGAAGATTTCTCATAAACAAGGGGATTAATAAACATTAGACAGCTTTTTTGTTGGTATGATAAATTGTAGCAATCAAACTAGCAAAATAAAGATTAACTCTCCTATTGACCTCATCGCCTATGGACTGGTGGCACAAACTCAAAGATAATCCTCTCGCCCGTTGGGGAGCAGTTTTACTGTTAATCTTCTATTTAAGCGTAATGGCGGCGGATTTTGTCGCTCCCTACTCTCCCTACTCCTCCCAACCCGGTCAGTCTCTCCTACCCCCCACCGAAATCTTTTGGCGCTCGCAGTCGGGAAGTAACAAGGGTGAGTGGATTGGCCCCCACGTCTATCCCACCACTCAAAGTGCTATTAATATAGAAACTGGTGAGCGGAAGCTAATGAGAGATTTTAACAAACCCTTGCCGCTGCGTTTCTTGGTTAAGGGTGAAACCTATAATTTAGGTCAAATTCGCCTACCTTTGCCGCCAAAATGGCAGGAAGTAACTTTATTCCCCGGTATCCCTTTTGATCTCCATCTGTTCGGAGTCATCGGCGATGGTAGAATCAATATATTGGGAACTGACGAATCGGGACGCGATAGTTTTAGTCGCTTGATTTTCGGGGGCAGAATTAGTTTATTTATCGGTTTGGTCGGGATTTTAATTTCTTTCCCTATCGGTTTATTTGTCGGTGGCGTTTCTGGCTATTTTGGCGGTTGGTTAGATGCGATTTTAATGCGTTTTGTGGAAGTTTTAATGACTATCCCCGGCATATATTTACTCGTGGCCCTAGCGGCCGTTTTACCCGCAGGATTAACCAGCACCCAGCGCTTTTTATTAATCGTCCTGATTACTTCTTTTATCAGTTGGTCGGGATTAGCGCGGGTAATTCGCGGTCAAGTTTTATCCCTGAAAGAACAGGAATTTATTCAGGCCGCTAAAGCTATGGGAGCAAAACCCCTTTATATTATTCTGCGTCATGTGCTGCCCCAAACTGCTAGTTATATCATTATTTCTGCTACGTTAGCCGTGCCGGGGTTTATCGTGGCCGAATCGGTTTTAAGTTTGATTGGTTTAGGAATTCAACAACCGGATCCTAGTTGGGGAAATATGCTTTCTCTGGCTACCAATGCCTCAATTATTGTTCTACAACCCTGGTTAATTTGGCCAGCTGCTTTGTTAATTATTCTCACCGTTTTAGCTTTTAATTTACTCGGTGATGGTTTACGCGATGCCCTAGATCCTCGCAATTTAGAGAGATAATTTAGTTATTTTAACAGTCAGGAGTTAGGATTCAGGAGTCAGGAGATTATTTTTATTTATTCTCCCTGCTCCCTGCTCCCGACTTCCTGCTCCCCTCTCCCCACTTCCTAATTCATAATTCATAATTCATAATTCCCACTACCCCACTTTCCCATTATGAATAGAATCAGTAAAACTTTTAATAATTTCGCCGATAGTTTGGTGATTTATAGTCAAAGATACGGGAAAATAAGCTGGTTAATATTTTTAATTATCTTTGCTTGTATCATGACGATAACCTTTAATTATCCGGCACAATCCAGCAATCAAACCCAAGAAAAACCCGAAATTCGTGGAGTTTGGTTAACTAATATCGATAGTGAGGTATTATTTAAACCAGAAACCCTAAAAGATGCCCTTGATAGGTTGGCCGATTTAAACTTTAATACTATTTATCCCACGGTTTGGAATTGGGGTTATACACTCTATCCTTCTAAGGTAGCAGAAAAAGTCACGGGACGAGCGCTCGATCCCCATGAATCTTTAAAAAATCGCGACTTTTTAAAGGAAATAATTAGCCAAGGTCATCGGAAAAAATTAAGAATTATTCCCTGGTTTGAATTTGGTTTTATGGCTCCTGCGGATTCAGAATTAGCCAAACGGCATCCCGATTGGTTAACCCAAAGACAGGATAAAAGCGTAATTTGGTGGGAAGGAAAAGTGCATCAACGGGTGTGGTTAAATCCCTTACATCCGCAAGTACAAAACTTTATTACGGATTTAGTCAGCGAGATTATTACTAACTACGATATAGAAGGAATTCAGTTTGATGACCATTTTGGTTATCCCGCCGATTTTGGCTATGATGAAACCACAATTAAACTCTATCAAAGGGAACATTCTGGACAATTACCACCGCAAGATTACCAAGATAAAGCATGGATTCAATGGCGGGCCGATAAAATTACTGACTATATGAATAGTTTAGCCCAGACGATTAAAAAGCGCCAACCTAGAGCGATTATTTCCCTATCTCCTAATCCCTACACTTTCTCCCTAGAATCCTATCTTTTAGATTGGCAAAAATGGCAACAAAAAAACTTGATTGATGAGTTAATAATACAAGTGTATCGAACTGATATGAACGCCTTTGACTGGGAATTATCACAACCAGAATTACAGCAAGCTAGGCAATCTATCCCCGTAGCTATTGGGATTTTATCTGGTTTAAAAGGTCGTCCGATTCCGATGGTTAATATTACTCAACAAGTGGAAACATCGAGACAACAAAATTTTGGTGTTTCTTTCTTTTTCTACGAAACTTTATGGAATATGAGTAATGAATCTCCTTCCTATCGACGCAGGATTTTTCGAGAAATACTCCAGTCTGCTAATCCTCGCTAAAATTAGGGAAAATTGCTGACTTTAAGCGAAATTATCGCCCTAACCTGGCTATAGTTTCTTAAGTTTATCTTTAAATTAAGAAAAAGCAGCAGGGAGAAACTAAAATCGCTAGAATAAAGGAAGACTCTCCCTTATCACTTTATCCATGCTGATCAGATCTAACCGAAGCTCGATCGCTAAACCTATTTTACTGTTTCTTGGCTGCCTTGTGATCGGGCAGTTGGGGGTATTAGTGGTAGCCAATAGCCTCTGGTTTACCGAGATGGGTTATTTAAACACTTTCCTGAAGCAATTATCTTGGCAACTAGGATTAGGTTGGGGAAGTGCAATTCTTTCTCTACTCTTTATTTTTACTAATTTACGTTTAGCCCAGCGTTTTCGTTGGCAAAAAGCCAAGGAAGATAGTTATCCTCTTAGTCCTCAATCTCCCAGTATTAATTTACTCGGCCTTTTGATTATCGCAACGGGAATTGGAGCTTGGATCGGGTCAATGTTATTGTATTACAGTAAACTAGCCCTCAGTCTCTGGACACCAGATTTTAATCTTCCTAACCTTAGTTCTTCCCTAAGTTCTCCTCTGGAAATAGTTTGGATTAGGCAAGTATTAACAGATATTTCCAGTAATCTTTGGCAAGGGGTAATTATCGCTCTTTTAGTCTTGGGATTATTAATTAAAACCGAGTATTTTTTGCGAATAATATCTATAGTATTCACTGTAATGCTATCTTTTATTATTGCTGGGCAGTGGGCGAATTTTTTAAAATATTTTTATGGTGTTCCTTTCAATATTAACGATCCTCAATACGGGAATGATTTAGGTTTTTACATCTTTCAATTACCCCTGTGGCAGTTACTAGAATTATGGCTCAGTGGTGTGGGAATATATACTCTTTTTGCCGTTAGTTTAACCTATCTTTTTTCAGGTGATAGTCTTTCTCAGGGAACATTTCCGGGGTTTTCCCGTCGGCAACTGCGTCATTTATATGCCCTGTGGAGTGGGTTAATGGGGCTGCTAGTATTACACCATATTATTCAGCGTTACCTGCTACTTTATTCTCCCGAAGGAGTAGTTTATGGTGCGGGTTATATCGATGCTCATGTTGGTCAATTTATTGAAATTATTCTGGGAATTATTGCAGCAATAACCTCTATATGGTTAGGAGAAAAAGCATTATTTGGTAAAAGAAACCGTCGCAAATTACACAAAACCGCCAAGAAAAAGTTGTTATTTTTCCCCTACTTAGTTCCTGTATTTCTCTATTTAATTGTTTGGATCAGTGGCACAATTATCAGTGGAGGATTACAAAGAATAATCGTACAACCGAATGAATTAGTGAGAGAAAGACCCTATATTGAAAGAAGTATTCAATCCACAAGAGCGGCTTTTTCCTTAGATAGAATTGATGCCCAAGTTTTCGATCCACAGGCCGAATTAAATGCCGAAGTTTTAGAGAGAAACCATCTAACTATCGATAATATTCGTCTTTGGGACACCAAACCACTGCTAGAAACTAACCGACAATTACAGCAAATTCGCTTATATTATAAATTCCCCGATGCTGATATTGATCGCTATAGGGTACGAGTGGGAGTGCCTGAAAAAATCGAGGAACGTCAAATATCTGAAAAACAACAGACCATTATTGCCGCTAGAGAATTAGATTATAGTGCGGTTCCCACTTCTGCTAACACTTGGGTGAATAAACATCTCGTTTATACCCACGGTTATGGGTTCACTCTTTCCCCGGTTAATTTAGTAGCTGCCGGGGGTTTACCCTACTATTTTGTCAAAGATATCGGCACAAATAAAGACGAAGGAGCCCTACAAACCTCTAGCAAATTAATTGATTATAGCATTCCCATTGGTAAACCCCGCATTTACTACGGGGAATTAACTAATAATTATGTGATGACTCCCACCACCGTAGAAGAATTGGATTTTCCTAGCGGGGATGGAAATGTCTATAATACCTACGATGGTAAGGGAGGAATCCTAGTGGGGACGGGGTGGAGACGTTGGCTATTTGCCCTTTATCTGCGGGATTGGCAAATGTTATTTAGCCAAGATTTTACTCCCGAAACTCGCTTATTAATGCGTCGTGATATCCAAAATCGCGTGCAAACTATCGCCCCTTTTTTAAATTATGATCGCAACCCCTATTTAGTAGCGGCAGATGTGGGCGATAGTAGTAGTAAATTACATTGGATTATTGATGCTTATACTATTAGCGATCGCTATCCCTATTCTGACCCAGGAAAAGATAAATTTAACTATATTCGCAATTCGGTCAAAGTGGTAGTGGATGCCTATCATGGAACGGTGAATTTCTATGTTGCCGATCAAAATGATCCAATTATTCAGACGTGGAGTAAAATCTTTCCTCATCTGTTTAAATCTTTAGCAGAAATGCCAAAAACTATCCGCAGTCATATCCGTTATCCTGAAGATTTATTTAGTACCCAAGCGGAAAGATTATTAACCTATCACATGACCGATCCGCAAGTATTTTATAATCGGGAGGATCAATGGGAAATTCCCCTAGAAATTTACGGCACGGAACCCCAGGCTGTATCACCCTATTATTTAATCATGAAACTGCCCGATGCCGACAAAGAAGAATTTATTCTCCTCCATCCCTATACTCCCTCTAGTCGGCAAAATTTAATCGCTTGGTTAGCGGCGCGTTCAGATGATAGAGAGTATGGTAAGTTATTACTCTATCAATTTCCTAAACAAAGGTTAGTGTACGGACCGAATCAAATTGAGGCTTTAATTAACCAAGATCCAGATATTTCTCAACAGATTTCCCTTTGGAATCGGGACGGTTCTAAAGTTTTGCAAGGACACCTATTAATTATTCCCATTGAACAATCGCTACTTTATGTAGAACCTTTGTATCTAGTGGCAGACCAAAATAGTGTCCCGACAATCGCTAGAGTAACAGTTGCTTATCAAAATAAAATTGTCATGGAACCAACCTTGAAGGAAGCTTTAGAAAAGCTATTCTCAGGTGATCAGAGCTAAATTGCCGCTAATTGGCCACAAATTAGCAAGAAAGCTGATGCTAGTTCCAGAACGATCCTCAATATCCCCGAATTTGCCCGGAAAATTGCCTGCTCTGGTTAATCAGCCAATTTTAAAATCCAGTGTCATCAAAGGATTGAGTTATGCTTTTAATTAGAAAAGTGGGCAATTAATTCTGTGCGAGATAAATTAATTATTAAAGGGGTAAACTCCTCCACTGGTAATAATAAAATGCGATCGATAATTACGGATAAATCTGGGTCTAAACTACCAAAACGAGCTTTCAATAAATTTTCTATCACCAGACGTTCTCCCTGTTGAAGACCCTGTTGAAGACCCTGTTGAAGACCCTGTTGAAGACCCTGTTGAAGACCCTGTTGAAGACCCTGTTGAAGACCCTGTTGAAGACCCTGTTGAAGACCCTGTTGAA
>NZ_JADBUP010000141.1:0-23662 GCF_020245605.1 Microcystis sp. M061S2
AACAAATTTAAACTCTTTCCTTAATGCTGTGTTGTACCGAAATAACTCTGTTTTGCCAACACCCCGATTATCCATCCAATAACGCAGAACTTTATTCCGAACAAATTGGGTTGTCCGTATTGCTTCGTTAATGGCTTCTATTTGATTAGGTTTTGGCTTAACCTTGTATTCTAGTACAAACATTTTGATACTGCTTGACCGAGTATCAATATCTTAACACAAAATTCCTTAAGTTGACAATACATATTTATTTAAAGCCGCCCGACCCTACACTAAAGGGCGGGGCTTGTACCCAAATTTTCGGTCAGCGTTTTTAGCTGTCTTGACCTATAGCATAGCTAGACTGTCACCGGTGAAGGCGATTTTATCGGCGCAGCAGTTGTTTAACAGTGCAAATGAACTCAATCGGTTCAAAAGGTTTGACAATGTAGGCATCGGCTCCGATTTTCATGCCCCAATAGCGATCAAAGACTTCCGCTTTCAAGGAACAAATGATCACGGGGATATTTTTGGTTTTGGGATCCGACTTGAGACGACGACATACCTCATAACCATTGATGCGGGGCATGACGATATCGAGGACGACGAGATCGGGATTGGCTCTCTGAATATGTTCGAGGGCCTCCACCCCATCTTTGGCGATCGTGACCTTAATGCCGCTATTGCGGAGTAGATCACAGATCAGTTCCCGTTGCGCTTGGCTGTCTTCTACCAGCAATATTTCTCTCATAACTCCCTACCTAGCTAGGCCGCCAAGAATAACAATGGAAAAAGATGCGCGATAATAGTTCCCGTTGACCCGATGCTCCGAAATTGCTCCCATTTTTTGCCTCCAACGCACTCTGAAATTTATCAGGGGGTTTCCTTCTCAACAAGGACTTGATTGACCCCTTCGGGTTTTACCCCTATATTTCCCAATTCCACTGTTAAAAACGACTAGCCAAGAGATTTTTTTTCGGGTTTGGGGTTTAGTGTCAGGTTTTAGGATGTTGGGGTTTTAGGGTTTTAGTTGACATTCCCCTATCCTGCCATTACGCTAATTCCCCCATTCCTCTATTCCCCTCAACGTATTTTTCCAACAGCAGTCATAACTCATTTTCGCTGAAAGGTTTGCTTAAATAATCGGTTGCCCCCACCATTTTGGACTCTCTTGGGTTTGGTGGGTAAAATGTATTCTAAGATACATTCCTGCCAGCGAGCGAGTGGGGCGCATCTCACATTTGCAGGAATACCGACAATCAGCAATTATCAGTGACTCTTAGATGACTACAAATGTATCAGCAGCTGTCTGTAAGCATCCCACCGAAAAGCTAATGCGCTCCGGGGTTTGGGGGCGGCACTTCGACACATTTCCACACATTTCGACAGGCTCAATGCAAAGGCTCAATGTAAAAGCTCAGTGGCCGCGCCACGCCCCCAACGGGTTGGTTTGGGGGTAGAACCCCCCAAAAGCTGGGATTGAGTGATAAAATCGGAAGTAATACTGGATTTTAGCCGAGAGTTTCCCCGTAAAAATCCCAATTGGTAGATTTACAAAAATGAGATGCACCCAGCGAGTAGCGAGTGGAACGAACCACAAAGACACAAAGGACACAAAGATTGAGCGCTCCTATATAACTTAAACTGATCACACAAAGAATAAGAGAACCCATTTTGGCTTTTACCCTTGCCAGCAGCCCCCCCTTGACCGGTTAAACCGTCGAGTTTTGGTAGGGCGATATCCCAGAGAATGAGAGCAGGTTCGATCACTATAGCCTGAGCGAGAGCTTCTAATGGAAAAGACCACAGGAATAGTTAGAATTTTCTAAAATACTCTCGACTTTTTCACCAATACTGAGATCGTCATCAATAGTTCTCCTGTTCTTTGTCCTAATTCAATCAATTGTAAAAGACTGGGAAGGTCAATCTCATTGAAACTTCCTTGCATAATTTCTCGGAATCTCCCCCACTAGACGCTATTTCTTTTAGTCTAGAAGAACCGATAGCAGTTATCTTAATGTTGAGGTACGAAGTCTCTGGTTTTAGGTGTTCGTCTGGGGATGATGCCAAATCTCGTCATACTTCATCTTTAGGAGAAACGCTGTCTTCCTTCCTCTTGTCACTAATAATAAATCTGATAAGCTAATTATGTAAGATATTTTTCAGTAAGCTTTACTGCATTTAAACTAGCCTTTGAAATTTTCAGTACAAAAGGTCTAGCTTTCTCTCCTTGCCTCTCGCTCTCACGCCGTCTTAACCGATCATTTAGATGTGTGGTCAGCTTATGCAAACTGCAGCCAGAGGTAAAAGGGGTCAGAAAACATCAGCCGATTTATGAGATTGAATGCCGAATTTTTTGAGACTAGGTCAGTAAATTGTTGCTGAAAAATCTTCAAAAATTTAAAATTTTCCAGTGGGTAAGAGAAAAAATTGAGGACAAATGTATGTCTCAAAAAGAAAAACTCGCATGATAGAAATTAAAAATTTTTTGGCAGCCGATGGGTACACTGAAACTATAGACAGGCCGCTCCTAACCTCGATCGCCAACTCTCTCTAAAACCGATTACAAAAACTTTCATAACAGAGGAAGACTACTCGTGCTATACCTTGCAGAATTAAAAAAACAGACTAGAGGTTTTATGAGCGGTTACAAAACCGAATTGAAACTATTGGCCTGTCAGCATAAAGATCAGACGTGGAGTGCCATAGCGGGGAATGATATCTTAACCTACGACGAAACTAACTCCATAGGAGAAGGTGCGCTTCTCTTGGTGAATTTGAGCGATAATCGTCAACTGCAAGGAAACCCGGAATTAGCGGGAGCAGAGATGGTGCGGCAACTGCAAAAGATTTCCCGTTTGATCGAGCGCAATAAGGAAGATCAAGAGAAAATCGATCAGTGGAAAAAATCCCTCACCTATCAAAGCGAGATTCTCAACCGCCAGAAAATGGAAATGGAGGCAAGAATTGAGCAAATTGAGCGAATAGAAGCAGAATTCGATTATTTAGAGGGCAAAAGACAAGAACTGGAAAACCTAAAACAACAATTACAGGAGCAACAGCGACACCTGGAAGAAGAACAAATAAATTTCAACTCCTCCCCCAATCTTTCCCCAGAACAACAACAATTTATTCGCTCTCTAGCGGAGAGTTTAGCTAATAATCACGACCTGGGCAATTCTCCCTCACAAATTTTCTATTCAACTCTTGAATCTGTGCAGGGACAACAGACAATTTTAAATAGTTGTTGGCACAGTTTAGAGGAGCAGAAAAAAGCTGTAGAAAATCGTCAGGTCGCCAACGAACAAATGCTTAATCATCTCGAACAAAGAGCCAGGGAATTACAGATAAGTCGTACTGCTTTGGAAACAACAAAAATACAACTACAAATACAAGAAACTGTTCTGAGTCAAAAACAGGAATTATTCGAGCGCCTTAACCTCACCCTACAAACCACTGATTCTACTCGACAAATGCTTCTTCGTCTCGCCCAAGCAGAAGACCTAGATTTTGATGGTAAAATCGATATAGAAGCTCTTGAAAAAATGCCTTTAGAAGAATTGGAGAGCTTAGTTAACAATTTACAAACAGACCTCAATCGCTTGGAAATTTTTGTCAACGACCAAGAGGAAGAATTAACTCTCCAATCTCAAACCGTGGAAGAATTAGAGGCAAGAATGACCACAATAGATGAATCCCAGCGAGCTAATTTAGAAGAAGAATTAGCCGAGGAACAGGAGAGAAAAGGAATGCTGGCGGAAACTTTGGTCGGACAAAGACGTAATCTTCGGGAAAGGCAAGCTATTCGCTCTCAACACCTGAAAATTCTGCAACGCAGACAGGGAATTTTATCCCCAGAAGATGCCCAAAAATGTAGCTTTGAACCAGTGTTAATTCTCCTGGAGGATAGTTATCAAAATAATCTCCAAGAAAGTCAACGTTTAGCAGCAGAAATCAAGCGACTACAAGAGGATTTACAAAAATACAGAGATACTATTGACGAGCAATGGTCGGATTTAGAGCAAAAAACTCGTGAATTTGAAGAACAGGAGCGACAATGGCGCGATGCTAATCTGGTATTAGTGCGTTTAAAAACTCAGATACAACAGTACGAAACTTTCCTGCAACCCGTCCAGGATCATCTCGATCAAATCCGTCAAAAACTAGAAACTATCTCCCAGTGGTTGATACCTATGGAATCTAATGGTATTGCCTATCATTACGCTATTAACAGTTAGGCTTAATTAGGGTTCCTGAACAAATAATACAGGGTAATTCAGAAAAAGATTTCGCCCTTCTTGCCGATAACTTTTATAGCTTTTTATCTATGAATAAAATAATTTAGATCAATTTAACTCTAGGTTAGATGTGGTATAGACTAGGATTAGTAATTTATACTCAGATAGCTATGAGACAATCCGATCGAGAAATAATCATTTTAGCGGCTGTGGCCTCCCTCTTAGCGGTGGTGGCGGAAGTGGCGATCGCTTTTTAGATAAAAAAAACTGATTCATGGGGTTAAAATCCAGCAAAATTGGCAATCAATGCCAAGGAAAGATATCGATAGAATGCTTGTAACAGTGGCGGCAATTGCGATCGCCTCGATCAGGGAAATTAAAGCATGAGTGTTAGTGTAACGGGTCGGGTAAAAAGAATCGAAATAGGCACGGGAACTTGGGCATTAATTGCTGATAACGGTCCAACCTACGAATTAATGGAAGCACCCGCCGAATTAATCCAAACAAAGGCAAAAGTGATAGTTATAGGTCAAATTCGCTCAGATGTGATGACTCTGGCCATGATCGGGCCAGTTTTACAAGTGACCTCCTTTCAATCCCTGCTATGAAGCCGCAAAATACTGCTTAAAAACGGGTAAAATCGGCTTTTTAAGCCCGTAATCTCGAAAAATTGCCGTAATTATCCCTCACATATCCCAGAAAGAAAAATTGTCAAGAATACCCTAATGGTTGATTTTTTCGGGAATAATCTCGAAATTTTGAATAATCATACTACAATGGACAGCAACTTGGTCTTAGGAACATCGGCATAACCTAAACCGATCTGTCTGATTGGTTTAACTCGTAGTTACCTAAGTTGGCGTGAGGAGAGGACTGAATGAATTTGCGCGATAATGCTTTAACGATTCTGCAAGAAACGAGTCGAACTTTTTATATTCCCATAAGCCGTTTACCGGATCGTCTGCTCGAGGCGGTAGCCTCAGCTTATCTCTGTATGAGGGCGATCGATGAAGTAGAAGACCATCCCGACCTAGATAACTTCAGTAAATCCCAGATATTAAGACAAATTAGCCTGAATTTACAAGCAGGTACTGAAAATTCCACCAAGGAGGACTTTGCTTTTGGCTTAGTCCATCGGGAGATTTTGCCGGAAGTAACCCTGAGAATTGGCGAATGGGCAATGTTAGCACCGGATTCGATCGCCCCCCGGGTCTGGGATGCCACGGCGGCCATGGCCGATCGCATGGCCTACTGGGCTGGGAATAACTGGGATATTCGCACAGAAATAGAATTAGATCAATATACCTTTAGTGTGGCTGGTGCCGTGGGTTTATTGCTGTCTGACCTCTGGAATTGGTACGACGGCACTCAAACTAATCGCAGTTATGCCATCGGTTTTGGTCGGGGTTTACAAGCGGTTAATATTGCCCGCAACCATGGCGAGGATCTGCGCCGAGGGGTAAGTTTTCTGCCCCAGGGTTGGACAATTAGTGATATTCATAATTATGCCCGTCGTAATCTGAAATTAGCCGATTATTACACTCAATCGCTGCCGCAAGGACCAGCACTTGATTTTTGTAAGATTCCCCTCGCTTTAGCCCATGGCACTCTCGAAGTCCTAGCTTTAGGCAAGGAAAAACTCAGCCGCAGCGATGTCATCGCTTTGGTACAACAAATTACCCGATAGAAGAAATCAAAATTAAAATTGCCCACGATCGCTCTTCCAAAGTCAGGAATCACAAGCGTGGGCAACAAACCGGTGGTGTTCAGTAACTTAGAACAAACCGAGAGTTAAAGATATATCGATGGGGAAAGTGGCACCAATACCTAACCAAATCGTGACCACAGTACCAAATAGGAAGATAGCGGTAGCGACGGGACGACGGAAAGGATTTTGGAATTTATTGACGCTTTCAATAAAAGGAACTAACATCAAGCCTAGGGGAACGCCGGCCATGCAGGCAATACCCAAGAGTTTGTTAGGAAGAATGCGGAGAATTTGGAAAACGGGATAAAGATACCACTCTGGCAGAATTTCTAAGGGAGTAGCGAAAGGATCGGCAGGTTCACCGATCATGGTGGGATCCATAATCGCTAAACCGGTGCAGAGTCCGATCGTACCAAAGATAACCACCGGGAAGACATAGAGTAGATCGTTAGGCCAAGCGGGTTCACCGTAGTAGTTGTGACCCATCCCTTTAGCCAACTTATCGCGCAGAGCGGGATCGCTGAGATCGGGCTTTTTTAATGTGGACATGGATAATGTCTCCTAAAAATGATTTCGGATCGACAGAGATACTTTTCTGAATTATAGAGGCCCAGAAATGCCTTGTTTACGGATCATCAAGAAATGTAGCAACATGAAGACCGCGATCGACCAGGGCAGGACAAAGGTGTGTAAGCTGTAGAAACGGGTTAAAGTTGCTTGACCGACGCTTTCGCTACCGCGCATCAGGGTGACGAGTTGATCGCCGACGACGGGAATAGCAGCAGGTACACCAGAAACGATTTTAACCGCCCAGTAACCCACCTGATCCCAGGGTAAGGAATAACCGGTGACACCGAAGGTAACGGTGATCACGGCCAGGACAACCCCAGTTACCCAGGTTAATTCGCGAGGTTTTTTGAAGCCACCGGTCAGATAGACGCGGAAAACGTGCAGGATCATCATTAAGACCATCATACTGGCAGACCAGCGATGGATAGAACGAATTAGCCAACCAAAGTTGACTTCGTTCATGATGTACTGTACGGAGGAGAGGGCCTCTGCTACAGTGGGTTTGTAGTAGAAGGTCATGGCGAAACCAGTGGCAAACTGGATCACGAAGCACACAAGGGTGATACCACCAAGACAGTAGAAGATATTAACGTGGGGGGGAACGTATTTGGTGCTGATGTCATCAGCGATCCCTTGAATTTCTAAGCGTTCCTGAAACCATTGATAGGCTTTGGAATCCGTTACTTGTTTGGTAAACATCGCGTAACCAGTAAGAAAAATGAAAGATTTAAGGTGTGACCTTTAAAAAATGTAACACAGTTTTCAGGGCTAATTCTCGCTCCGGTCAGGTTTCTCCACCGGTGGGGATCAATTGGCGATCGCTAGACCCGAAAAACCGCTAACTTCCTAAAATTTCCCTTAAAATGTCTCCTAGACTACAAAAAATCGGGCCAATTGTCCGACACTGGGAATAGGTAAGGTATGGAATGAGGTCAGCGTGCTATTAAATACCTACGATCCCGAAGGCTTCTACGACGAACTATTCTTAGATGATGGTCAACCTCGTCCCCACGCGTCCCCTTTAATCAAATGGCTGCAGAATCTGCCACCCCGAGAACTTCAACAACACCGGGAAACCGCTCAGTCGGCCCTGTTTGAATTGGGGGTGACTTTCAATGTCTATAGTGACAATCAAGGGGTGGAAAAAATCTTTCCTTTTGATATTATTCCCCGAATTGTCGCAGCTGAGGACTGGGATTATTTAGAAAGAGGCCTGAAACAACGCATCAAAGCCCTCAATCTTTTTCTCTCCGATATCTACAATGATCAATTAATCATTAAAGATGGCATTATTCCCCCCGAATTAATCGCCTCGGCAACGGGATTTCTGAAACCCTGTGTGGGACTGAAACCCGCCGGAGGTATCTGGTGTCACATTACGGGAACCGATTTAGTCCGCGATAAAGATGGTCAGTGGTACGTTTTAGAGGATAATTTGCGGGTTCCTTCCGGTATTTCCTATGTCCTCGAAAATCGTCGGGTAATGAAAAGCACCTTCCCCGATATTTTCCAGACAATGAATGTTAAACCGGTGGATGATTATCCTTCCCATCTGTTGGAAACTCTCCTCAATTTAGCCCCAGCCCAATTACCTAATCCTACCGTGGTGGTTTTAACCCCCGGAACCTATAATTCTGCCTACTTTGAACATTCTTTTATCGCCCAACAAATGGGGGTAGAATTAGTGGAAGGGCGTGATTTAGTTGTCTTTGATGGTTATCTACAAATGAAAACCACCAAGGGATTAAGACGGGTAGATGTGGTATATCGTCGCCTCGATGATGACTTTTTAGATCCAGCGGTTTTTCGTCCCGATTCGATGTTAGGTGTACCCGGGTTATTAAAAGTTTTCCAGGAAGGTCGCGTCGCTTTAGCTAATGCCCCTGGTACGGGAGTCGCCGATGATAAGGTTATTTATGCTTTTGTCCCCGATATGATTCGTTATTATCTGGGAGAAGAAGCGATTTTAAATAACGTTCCTACCTATCTTTGTTGGCGAGAAAAGGACTTAGATTATGTCTTAAATAATCTCGATAAGTTAGTTGTGAAAGCCGCTAATGAGTCGGGAGGTTATGGGATGTTAGTCGGTTCTCAAGCTACCCCCGAACAAAGGGCAGAATTCGCCCCACGCATTGCTGCTAATCCCCGCAATTATATCGCTCAACCGGTGTTAAGTCTTTCTAGGGTTCCCACTTTAATTGACACGGAAGTTGAAGGTCGTCATGTGGATTTACGTCCCTATATTCTCCATCGTGGCGATGAAATTTATGTGCATCCCGGGGGGTTAACTCGCGTGGCTTTGAAAAAGGGTTCTTTAGTAGTTAATTCTTCTCAAGGTGGTGGCAGTAAAGACACTTGGGTTTTAACCAAGTAATCAAGACAATAATCAAAATTTTGCTGGGTTACGGCCAAAATTAAATCATGAGTCGAGTGCATAAATTATTTTCGCCCAATCCACCCTAACCTTTTCACTTTTTCCTGGTTAATTATGCTTAGTAGAGTTGCCGATTCAATTTATTGGTTAAATCGCTATATTGAACGGGCAGAAAATGTCGCCCGGTTTATGGATGTTAACCTTAATTTAATGTTAGATGTACCTACCAGTGTTTTGCAACAGTGGGAACCTTTGGTTTTAACCACGGGAGATTTAGAACAATTCAAGAAACGTTACGGCACAGCCACCGCAGAAAATGTGATCAATTTCTTGACATTTGACACGGAATATAGTAGTTCAATTATCTCTTGTTTGCGCTGGGCGCGAGAAAATGCTCGGTCAGTTCGCGAGATTATTTCTTCGGAAATGTGGGAACAGGTTAATGGTTTTTTCTTGATGGTAAAAGATGCTTCCTCTTACCATCCTCAAACTACTTTACCGAACTTTTTTACCCAAGTTAAATTGGCTAGTCACCGTTTTGCAGGGGTGATGGATGCAACGATGACTCATAATGAAGGTTGGCATTTTGGCGTTATGGGAAGATTACAGGAACGCGCCGATAAAACCGCCAGAATTCTTGATGTTAAATACTATTATCTCTTGCCTTCCGCCCAATGGGTAGGAACTTCTCTAGACCAAATTCAATGGATTGCTTTACTGCGGTCGGTGAGTGCCTACGAAATGTATCGTAAATGTCAACGACGGATTACTCCTAGTGACGTGGCCGAATTTTTAATTCTTAATCGAGAATTTCCTCGTTCAATTCACTTTTGTCTGCGGGAATTAGACCACTGTTTGCATCAAGTTACTGGTACTCCTATAGGAACTTGGGGCAATTCGGTAGAAAGAAGTTTAGGGCGACTTTGTGCGGAAATGAGTTATCTAACTATCGAGGATATTATTGAAATGGGATTGCATGAATTCCTCGACCATATTCAAAAAAGAGTTAATGATGTGGGAATAAAAATGACAGAAACTTTCTTCGTTTTTAATCCTGAACTTGCCTCACCTCTGCCAGTAAATAACTTTCAATATCAATCCCAATTAACAACTTAATGCGTTATCACATTCGACATCAAACCAACTATTTCTATAATCAACCCGTGATTTTATCACCCCATCTGCTGCGCTTGCGACCAAAATCCGATGGTGGGCAAACTTTGCGAGAGTTCACACTCAAAATTAACCCGGAACCTTTAACGATAACTAATATTATCGACCTCGATGGCAATTCTTGTTTACAAATTTGGTTTAATCAACCGACGGAAGAATTATTGATTGATATGGTGAGTGAAGTGGAAACCCATGGGGTTAATCCTTTCCAGTATTTATTGGAACCTTGGGCGACCTGTTTACCCTTTGATTATCCCATTTCCCTCCACAGCCAATTACAACCCTACAGACAATTTTATGGGTTAGCTAATGACCCTGATGTGGCAGCATTAGCCCAGGAAGTTATGCAGGAAACCGAGGGACAGGTGCTATCTTTCCTGTTTAATCTTAATGACAAAATTTACCGAAATTGTCAGCAAATTATTCGTCTTAACGGGGAACCCTATCTACCCGGAAACACTTGGAAAAATAAGCAGGGTTCCTGTCGCGATTTTGTGGTTTTATTTATGGATGTGTGTCGCTGTGTGGGATTAGCTTCCCGTTTTGTCAGTGGCTATCAAGAAGGAGATTTAGACCAAGGAGAAAGACATTTACACGCTTGGGTGGAGGTGTATTTGCCGGGGGGCGGCTGGAAAGGCTATGATCCTACCCATGGATTAGCGGTGAGTGACCGTCATATTAGCCTCGTTTCTAGCCCAATTCCCCGTTATTGCGCCCCGGTAGAGGGAAATGCTCGACCGGTTAATCTCGGTCATCAAGTGATAGAATCTCAGCTATCATCGACAATTGCCATCGATTTGTTATCTTGAGGGTGATTGTTTATGGGTCAAGGATTTGGCACAGCAACAAGGCGAAAAGTTTTGGGAGCGGGGCATAAATCCCCGTTACAAAAACGGCCGACCGCCTCCTGCCTTCGTTAAGAAGCCGCCGCCCTCGCCTTCTTGGGAATCTTGGCGAAACTACAGCTATCTTACCCAAAAGAAAGTCTGCCGCCATCGTTCAGGGGGTTGACGAAATGAATTCCCTCAATGGTAGCCCCGGAATTAAAATCCTCGCTATAGACCGTGGTGATTTGATTTAAGCGAGCGGTCGCCCAGATCTGGGCATCCCAGTAGGAAAACTGGTAACTTTCTACTCCACGGGTGGCTTCCAGAACGATCAACTCGGTGATCGGAACTACCTCACAGGCTATTAGATATTGACGGATGCGGGCCAGAGCTTCTTCGTGGGTTAGCAGGGGGCGACGGCTGCGGGTGACGGCCTGAAAGAATTCTCCCATCACCTGCGGGCTGATGACGGCGCGGGTGGTGCGGATCAGGTCATCGACAACGGTTAATGCCCGTTCCCGTTTGCTTTTCTCGGCGATATCGTAGAGATAGACCAGAATATTGGTATCGAGCAGGACTCTATCGTTCATAGAGATCCTCCCTTTGCCAATCCCTTTTACCCGGTTGTGATGGGCGGTTTTCGAGACCGGCGATAAAGGCCTTTTCTCGCTCCCAAGCACTCAAGTTCGGGGTAGGAGATTTGACGGAAATTATGTGTTGGTTGATCGCCTGTCGGATGATCTCGGCCTCGCTAAGTCCCGTCTGTCGGGCCTTCTCTTTCAGTAAATTATTCTGCTCGGCTTCGATATAAATTTGCTTGCGGATTTTGCTGACCATAGCCAGTTTAATTATATACATTACATTATACATTACTATAACCGTCGTCAATCGTAATCGCCAGTTTTTCTATATACCTTAACTTATTTAGTTTATATGTACTATAAAGCCGAAAACCCCTATCTATCAATGGATACACCCATTAACCTTTCTTAATCTACTAAGTAATTTTCTATGGAGAGTTAAATTATGTCGTCAACTGCCTACGAAACTGATTATAATCAATGGCTAAAAGAGACGGTAAAACAGTTACAAGAGCGTAATTTTGAGCAGGTGGATTGGGATAATTTAATTGAAGAAATCGAGAGTATAAGGAAAAGTGATAGACGAGCTTTAATGAGTCTGTTAACCCGTCTTATCGAACATCTTTTAAAGCTGACTTATTGGCAAGAAGAAAAAAAACGGTCAGGTAATCATTGGGCGGCAGCAATAGTTAATTTTCGCGCCCAAATTCAGCATCGTTTAGAAGATAGTCCCAGCTTACGGCCAGAATTAGCAGCCATGTATGATAAAGTTTATCCAGTGGCGATTAAATCGGTTTCTCAGCTTTTTTCCCTCAATTCAGACGCTCATATATCCCTCGAACAAACATTAGATGATAATTGGTTTCCCCCGGCTGAAAAATAGTTCTTAATTATAAAAACTGATGGCCTTACCCTCATAGTTATTAAAACTTAAATTTTAGGGTAGAAAAAGAGGAATATAATATCAGGCAGTCAAATTAAGGATATTTTCTGGATGAGAATCTTAACATCTACTACTATTGCGGTTTCTCTCTCTTTAGCCCTTATCAGCCCCAGCTTTGCCGTTAGCTTGGTAACTAATCGTGCCGACCTCAAGGGTAATGATTCCATCGATTGGTCGAGTCCTGGCAAGGTTTTAAACCCTTTTAACCCTAATTTCGCTGATTTTCTCGGTTTTTCCTTTTCCGGTACTTCCGCTGGAGGATTGGGCTTAAATGTAAATATTAATCCGATAAATCTGCCGATTACAGCGCCTTTTGTCTTTAAAACTGCTCCTATTCCTCAGGGCATCCCGACTAACTTTGCTAACGGTGATTTTCTCTTGTTTACGGGGCTGCAGTTTGGTCCATTTCCCGCTCCTGGCAACCCCGGCCCGATTTCGATTAGCTTCGCGCAACCGGTTAGGGCTGCTGGAGCGCAAATCGCTGTGGATGATGAGCCGAACTTTGTTGGTACTATCAAAGCATTTGATATTAATGACAATCTTTTGGATAGTTTTAGTGTCAATGGTACATCTTCTACAGCATTGGATAATTCTGCCATTTTTCTGGGGGTAAAAAGTGCTTTGGCCGAGATTAGCCGCATTGAATTTAGTAGTAATTTTAATAACCGCGCCATTGGCATTAATACTCTCAGTATCGATAACCCTGCCATTCCTGAACCATCCCTGACAATGGCTATCCTCGTTATGGGTTCGGGTTTGCTGTGCCTGAAAAAAAGGCTATGATAGTGGAAAGGACGAGCCTAATTTTGATGGGAAAATTAAGTTCGACTTTCTAAAAGCTGTTATCTCCAAAGAATTAAATGACTTGATAATGTTCAAGCTTCCTCTCTGGAACCCCAGCACTTGCCACTCCTTACCCACGACTATAAAATTAGCATCCATCTGGCGGGGGGTATTACCCTAGTTAATACCCCCTATTTTTGGTCCGATATAGTGTTAAGCTTCTCCTGTGATTGATAAACCCTCTACCCAAACGTAGGGACAAACACCACTGGGAGTAATAACTGCTTCCGGTTCCAGATAAACAATCGATTTCAGCAGTGTTAAAATATCCCCGGCTACGGTAGCGGAATCGATGCTAATGCGCTCATTTTTGTTCACTAACCAACCGTCAAACGGCAAAGAGAAGGAACCTTGTAGAGAATTAACTCCCGCATGAAGTGCCTGTAAACTATCAATTAAAACCACATTTTCTGCTGTTTCTAAAGAATAGCTTTTTGGTTGATTAGCACTAGCAAAAACGTGATAAAAATGGGGACTAACCGTTACTTTTGACCCAATGTTACCGTTGCCAGTCGGTTCTGTATTCATCCGTTTAGCGGTAATCGTGCTATGGAGAAAATTACTCAAAATCCCCTCTTTAATTAATTCCACACGACGGGTGGGAGTGCCTTCACTATCAAAAGTTTCTGCGGCAACATTAGCCGGATGGAGGGAATCATCGCACAAATTTAAGGCAGTAGCAGCGATTTGTGTTCCCAAAGATTCAGGAGTAGAAAGACTCTGTTTATCAAGGACATTTTGGGCATTAAACAGATTAGAAAATGCCCCTATGAGACTCAAAAAGGCGCGGGGGGCAAAAACCACTAAATATTTACCCGTGGTAATCGGTTGATAGTCCAGATGGCTAACAGTTTTGCTAATCGCTTCCTTGATGCAACCATCGATATCTAATTTTTCCAGTCCTGGACTCACCCGAAAAGCACCAGCACTGCGTGGTTTTTTGCCTTCCTGTTCGGTTTTGGTGTATAAATACACGCTGGCATAACTACGCGCTTCCTGACGCATTGCCCCGTCGCTATTGAGATAAAAACGTCTGACCTGCTGTTGTCCCAAACCATTATAGGGAACACTGGCAATAGCCGGATGGGCCGCTAGTAGGGATTTTTCGGCGGCTAATAACTTATCGACGAGAGTGGATACAGGTGCTTGATTAGACATTTCGCTGGCCACTTCTGTGGTAGGTGCGGTGGCAGCGGGACTAAAATCGGGGACATTTTCCTTAACGCCAAAAAAGCTGGCTTCCTGAGCGGTTTTTAGGGCTAATTGCAGTCCCACCGGGTCCACATCGGTGGTAGAGGTGACACCGACTTGATTATCCCGATTCCAGACGCGAACGATAACGCTGGAACGATTGGAAGCTTGTACCTGTTTGGGTTCCCCTTGAAACACATCCACATCGGTTTCATCGACAGAAGAACCATAGATGTCGTATTTAGCAATTCCTAAAGCTTGGGCGCTAGAATTAGCGATTTGGGCGATATCTTCAACTTTTGGCATAGATTTGGTCAGAAATGAGATGAATGTAGAATTGAGCGGTCAGCCATCAGCCGTAAGCTAGATAAAAGTGATATTTATCAGAAAAATGGCTGATTAATTGAAAAACAAAGAACTCAAATCTGAAAACTGATAACTGAAAACTGATAACTGGTAACTGATAACTGAAGAGAGATTGGGCCAAGTGGTGACAATAAAGACGATAACGGCAGCCGTGGCCAGCATAGCTTTGGCAACGTGACCGATAACCGTGCCGACGACGATACCGACACAGACTTTTAGGGATTGTTGCAAACGGGGAGTTAATTCCAAATCGCGACGATAGGCGTATTCTCCCAAAAAAGCCCCGACCACAGGACCGACAAATAAGCCGATAATCGGTCCGCCAATGGGTAAAGCTGGTAAAAGCCCGAATATTCCCGCTAATAAACCCACTACTAGCCCGATTTGACTCCAATTGCTCGCGCCAACTTTTTGGGCGCCGAGATAACTAGCGAGGAATTCCACCCCCAGACTGAGGAGAAGGACAACAAAGGCCACGGTTAAAGCGACCCCCATCCCTGCGAATTTGGTGACAAAACCCCACACCAACATGGCGATTAAAATCAAACTCATGCCGGGGATAGCGGGCAGCAGTTCGCCAATTATCCCCACTATCATGATGGCGATGAGGAAATAGTAGAGAATTACTAAAGTCATGATTAACGACCGCCAACGGTAATAGAATCGACTTTTAAATGGGGTTGACCAACGGTGACATAAACGCTACCACTGACGGAACCGCAAAAACCGGCCGCTAGTCCTAAATCTTGGGAACACATAGAGATTTTATTCATAATCTCCTTAGCTGAACCGATTAAAGTCGCGCCTTTCAGGGGTTTAGTCAGGTTGCCGTTTTCGATAAGATAAGCTTCCTCGACGGCGAAATTAAATTCGCCGGTCGCCCCCACACTACCACCGCCCATTTTTTTGCAATAAATGCCTTTATCGATGGAATTAAAGAGATTATCGAGGGTATATTCCCCAGGTGCGATGTAGGTATTCCGCATCCGACTAGCGGCGGCATAGGTGTAGTTTTGACGGCGACCGCTACCTGTGCGCGGATGGCCGGTTTTAATTGAACCAGTGCGATCGGCAATGAAGTTTTTTAGGATACCATTTTCAATGAGGAGAGTACGCTGGGCCGGCATTCCCTCATCGTCCATATCGATAGTACCGAAAGCTTTATCGGATAATCCTTCGTCCCACGCCGTCAGGTTGTCGTGGGCGATTTTTTCGCCTTTTTTATCGAGAAAGGGTGTGGTTTTTTGCTCGATTTGCGTAGTTTCTAGCAAATGGCCGCAGGCTTCGTGGAAGATAACGCCGCCAAATTCATTGGCCATGACGATGGGATAACTGCCGGATTCTACATAGTCAGCGTAAAGCATTTTACCCGCCGATTCGGCCACTTCTGCCGCCGATTCCTCGGCATTCCACGTCCGCAGAAAATCGGGATTACTGGTACTACCCACCCGTTTACCAATGCTAGAACGATTAGTCCCATCGGCACAGAGGAGATTATAGCCCACGGATTGGGTGAGGCGAATATCCCGGGCAAAAGTGCCATCACTAGCGGCAACTAAAATTTCTTGCCAATCGCGAAAATAAGCGGCGCGACGAGATTGGACGTGAGAGGCTTTCTGATTGAGTTGAACGTTAGCATTTAGGAGAATATCACCCATTTCTCCCAAAGAACTGCAATTATTCAGCCAAATATCTTTGTTTTTGACCGTGGCATAATCCCGGAACATTTCCAGATTGATTTCGGGAATATAGGCGTTAGGACTGGGTAGGTTTAAACCGAGAATCGATAAACCTTTTTCTAGGGCATTTTTTAAGCCTTGGAAGCTTAAATCGTTGGTACTGACATAACAATCGGCTTTACCGCGAAAAAGGCGGATTCCTGCCCCTGTAGATAGTTTCGGTGAGAGACTGGTGATGCTGTCATCTTCGGCTAAACAACTGATATAGTTGACTCTTTCCAGGAAAAATTCGATAAAAGTTGCCCCGGCAGCCCGTCCCAGTCCCAGAAGAGTGGACAAAGGAGCCGCCCAAGAGCTATCAAAGCGCTCCAGACTAGGATTATATTTCAGGGTGGGGAGTTCTTTGGAGATGAGTAGAGTGGGTGACATAAAGCTCGTTTATCAGTTAATCTGCTGGTTTCTAGTCTAACAGTTCTCAGTTTTTTCCGTCTGGGGATGCGTTAGCGTGGCCCAACCCTGCTAAATTTTTCTCCTTCATATCTCTTAATAAAAACCTTGATTCGATCGCTCATCGCCCCCAAGATTAAAGAAAGAGCGACTCAGGATCAAAATAATGGCCACAGCGACACAATTCTTAAACATTTCTGACTTGACAAAAGATGATTATTGTGTATTCGGTTTAGCGATTTGTTTTCTTAAACGGGAGGGAGAATTAGAAAAAGTGGCGGTGTTAGAACCGATTCCCTCGGCAGCCCTAGAGGCAATTGTCAAAGGAATTCCCACTTCCTACGAATTTGCCCGCGCCATGGCTTTAGGAGAGGTATTTCAGGACGATAATCCTCAAATACCCAGTAATTTCCCCGATAATGCCCAATTATGCGAGAATTTTGTCGAAAGGGCGATTGCGGCCACTCGCACCTATAAAAATCAACCCCACCTACAAGGGTTAATCCCCTTGGGCGGCCAAAAAGACGATTTAAACTTTTCCCTAGAGAAAAAACGCATCTTGAATGCTGTTCATGTGGTGCGGACAGAGGATAACGTCAAACAACATTCTCACACCCATAAGGTTTTGTAATCAAGGTTAGTTCGGGTTAGGGAAATTTTGCCGTTTTCCCTGATTCCGAACTCAGGTTATCGCAGTCGAGCAATAGCTGCTCAATTAATTGTTTAGTCTCTGGTGATACTAATCGAGGGCAAATATAGGATAATTTTCGCAAAAATCAGCGATAAAAACCTTTTTTCTCATCTAGACTGGCTCTGAAGACTGGGAAGCTCGGAAAAATCCCAATTGAGCCACAATTAGCTTAATCAAAAAATATGCTATAATCATAATGTAAGCACAAGGGGCCGTAACGGTTTCGACAGGTTAGCGAAAGCTCCCCCGTGATACAGGTCGAGAGTGAGTCTCCTCTCGTAAATCAAAGGCTCAAACAAAAAGTAAATGCGAACAACATCGTTCCTTTCGCTCGTAAAGCCGCTCCTGTAGCTGCCTAATAGTCTCTAATCGACTCGAGCATTCATAGTTTGACTCCGTTAAGGACTATGGATAAACCCCCAACGGATGCCACGTTTAACTTTCTCTAGTTAGTTAACCGTCTAAGCTTTAACTAGAGCATCCCACTGTCCGGGATAAGTGACAGTCCCCGTTTCGAGGGTAATCGAAACTAAACCTGTGAATGAACGGACAGTCAATACCTAATTTGGACAGCAGTTCGACTCTGCTCGGCTCCATTGATTACTTTAATGAAAGACCTTCTCTCCCGCATGGACGGGGTACAAACACCGATTATTCCCGTGGTCGGTCAATTAATTAAAGCGAACCCTGGTACTATTTCCCTAGGTCAAGGGGTTGTTTCCTATTATCCACCCCGGGAGGCGCTCGAATCTCTATCTTTATTCTTAGCTAATCCCAAAAATCATCAATATCAATCTGTGGCGGGAATTCCCCCCTTATTAGCAGTAATTCGGCAAAAACTAGCCGAAGATAATCGGATAGAAATCAGCGATAAACAGGCAATTTTTGTGACGGCGGGCAGTAATATGGCTTTTATGAATGCCATTTTAGCCATTACTTCCCCGGGGGATGAAATTATTCTCAACACTCCCTTTTATTTCAATCATGAAATGGCCATAAAAATGGCTGATTGTCAAGTAATTTTGGTCGCCACAGACAAAAATTTTCAATTGCGTCCGGCTGCCATTGAAGAGGCAATCACGGAAAAAACTAAGGCAGTGGTGACGATTTCTCCTAATAATCCCACGGGAGTAGTTTATCCAGAAAATACCCTAAGAGAAGTCAATCGAATCTGTCAAAAAAAGGGCATCTATCACATTCATGATGAGGCTTATGAGTATTTTACCTATAACCATGCCCGTCACTTTTCTCCGGCGGCAATTGTTGGTAGTGAATCCTGGACTATTTCCTTATTTAGTCTCTCAAAAGCCTACGGTTTTGCCAGTTGGCGCATTGGTTATATGGTAGTACCAGAACATTTATCTGAGGCGATTAATAAGATTCAGGATACTATTTTAATCTGTCCGCCGGTGGTGTCGCAATACGCGGCACTAGGGGCGTTACAGGTGGGTAAAAGCTATCCTTTAGAACAGTTAAAAACCATCAGTAAAGTTAGAGAAATTTGCCTGAATGCTCTAGAATCAATCGGCGATATCTGTGATGTTGCCACTGCGGAAGGTGCTTTTTATTTTTTCCTGAAAATTACCACAGACAAGAATGATTTTCAGTTAGTTAAAAGTTTAATCGAGCGGCAGCGGGTGGCGGTGTTACCTGGTTCAACTTTTGGGATAACAGAAGGCTGTTATTTGCGTCTTGCCTACGGTGCTTTATCTCTAGAAACAGCTTTAACGGCAGTAGAAAGATTGGTAAAGGGACTGCGTTATTTTAGTCAGTGATTTTTAAGAATAAATACCGGCTTTCTTTCTTGGTTTTTACTTTACCACAACTGATGAAAAACCTTCTTTCGCGCATGGATGGGGTGCAAACGCCGATTATTGCCGTGGTCGGTCAATTACTTAAAGCGAAGCCTGGTACTATTTCCCTAGCTCAAGGGATTGTTTCCTAATTATCCACCCTGGGAGGCGATCAAATGTATTTCTTGAGACTAGGGGTTTGGCTGGCTGGTTTCCATAATCAGAATTGCTGACCTCTTGAGGGACAATTGACGGCAAAGCGCTTTTGATCTAGACTAGGGGATGCGGAATGCTCTGGCCTGAAAATGCAAACAATCTATTTTTATGCCCCTGGCGAAATCAGACAAAAAAATATCAAGGAAGACCAGACTCTATGGACAGGCGATCATAGCAATTTTACGGCTTGGATAGCCCAAACCTACTTTCATCTTAAACAAGCCGGATTTCCCTGTGAAATAGCCAGAGAAATCCCAGAGCAAGGAATTTTAATCGCCGACCGAGATACCCTAGATAATGACTATCCTTTCCTGGATAAGGTCATGTTAGTTTGTGTCAAAAGCGACAAAGAATATCACCCTTCGGCTCACCTACACATTGTTTATAATCCGTCTAGTTGGGAGAAGGTTAAGGACTCTATTTGGAACCCCTATCTAATTAGTCATTGGCCGATGCCTGGGTTAATTCCCAGAGATAGGGAACGGAACACCCTAGTGGAGAATATTTCTTACATTGGCACCAGGGGTCAGTTGGCACCGGAATTAAGGTCGGAAGCATGGCCAGAGTCTTTGGCTACTCTCAATTGCCATTGGATGCCGATTTGGGATAGATTTCAATGGAACAATTATACTAATCTAGATGTGATTGTCGCCGCGCGTAGTTTTGATTCTCGAAATTATCCTAATAAAGGTTCTATTAAGCTAATTAATGCTTGGCACGCCGGTGTCCCTGCCCTTTTGACTCCAGAGTTAGGCTTTTTAGCAGAAAGAAAGACGGAGTTAGATTTTATTATTATTCACTCTCTAGAGGAGGCAATTGAAGCAGTTCGTCGTCTGAAAAGTTCTCCAGAACTTTATCAAAAAATGGTTGAAAACGGTTATAAGAGGGCGAAAGAACACACATTTGAAACCACTTTAAATCAATGGATATCTTTTTTTGAAGATGTGGCTTTTCCCACCTACGACCAATGGTCTGCTTTAAGTCAACTTGAAAAAAGATGGTTGTTCAGTCAGCGATATTTAGCTTTCAAATATGGCAGACAGAAACAGAAAATAAACAACCTTGTCAAGTCAAAGGCATAATTCAATTCTCGATCAATTATTTCTCCTTCGTACAAAAAATAGTTGATAGCCTTTCTCATCAAGATAACGACTCCCCAAAACCAGAGAGTTTGTACCTCACAATTAAGATAACTGCTATCAGATAACCTCTGATTCTATCTTTTGGGCTATTCTTAGTTTAGCCGAACGAGAACGAGGATTTTTAGCTTGTTCTTCTCGACTGGGAATAATCGGCTTTTTCGTGATAATTTTCAAGGAATTATCTTCGCGAAAGCCATACTTGATCAGACGATCTTCTAGACTATGAAAACTGATCATAGCGATAATTCCCCCGGATTTTAGCCAGTGGGGGGCTTGATGTAACAATTTTTGCAGAGAATCTAATTCTTGATTAACAGCGATGCGTAGGGATTGAAAAACCCGCGTTGCCGGATGAATACGTCCATAACGGTAACTAGCGGGGACAGAACTAGCGATGACAGCCGCTAATTCTGTAGTGGTAGTAAAGGGACGTTTTTGGACGATAGAACGAGCAATAGGACGAGATAAACGTTCTTCTCCGTATTGATAAAAAAGATCCGCTAATTCTTTTTCCTGCCAATGATTGATAATATCGGCTGCCGTCAGGGATTGACAGCGATCCATCCGCATATCTAAGGCTGCCGTGTGGCGAAAACTAAAGCCGCGCTCGCTCTGATCGAATTGGGGAGAACTGACTCCTAAATCGGCGATAATGCCATCAAAACTGCTATTTTGTCCATTATAATCGGCGAAGTTCCCCCACCAGAGGGTTAAACGGCTATCTAGATAGGGGGCAAGACTAATTTTAGCGGCTTCTAGGGCGCTTTGATCGCGATCGATGGCGGTTACTGTGGTTTCGGGATGAGCTTCTAAAAGCAAGCGGCTGTGTCCACCACCGCCTAGGGTAAGATCGAGATAATGCCCCCCGGGTTGAATATTTAAACCGGCGATTAATTCTTGACTCAAAACGGAAATATGGGGAAAATCTTGATTCATCTGTACTGATAACTTCCTGAAAATGGCGATTTAACCTAAAAATAACTGATAGGCCGGATTTTGACTTTCATCCCAATAGCGATAGCCGAGAGTATCGAGAAAAGCTTGCCATTGATTCATTTCATCGGGGGGGACCTGTATGCCCACGACGATGCGCCCATAATCGGCCCCGTTATTGCGATAATGGAAAACGCTGATATTCCAGTGGGGACTCATGGAGGCGACAAATTTCATTAAAGCCCCCGGTCGTTCGGGAAACTCGAAGCGATAAAATAATTCATGATCGGCTAAATGCGATCGCCCTCCCACCATGTGGCGCAGATGCAATTTAGTTAATTCGTCATCGCTAATATCGAGGGTTTTAAAGCCGCAAGCTTCAAAACTCTCGGCTAATTTCTTGGCATCGCTGCGATTTTCGATCTGGGCGCCGACAAAAATATGTGCTTCTTTTTCATCGGCAATACGATAACTAAATTCGGTTAAATTGCGCTTGCCGACACATTCGCAAAAACGCCGTAAACTGCCCGGTTGTTCGGGAATAGTCACAGCATACAACGCCTCGCGCCGTTCCCCTAATTCCGCCCTTTCCGCCACAAACCGCAGACGATCAAAGTTCATATTCGCCCCACAAGCCACAGCAACGAGGGTTTTATCCTCAATTCCTTCTCTTTCTACATAAGCTTTCGCTCCTGCTACCGCTAACGCCCCCGCAGGTTCTAAAATCGAGCGTGTATCTTGAAAAACATCCTTAATCGCCGCACAGATATCATCCGTATCCACTAGGATAATCTCGTCCACATACTGCTGACAAAGACGAAAAGTCTCCTCTCCCACCTCGCGCACCGCCACCCCGTCGGCAAATAATCCCACTTGGGACAAACGCAGCCGATAACCGGCTTTTAGGGATTGATTCATCGCGTCTGAGTCCACAGGTTCCACCCCGATAATTTTAATTTCTGGGCGTAAACGCTTGACATAGGCTGCAATACCTGATATAAGTCCACCGCCACCAATAGCGACAAAAATCGCCTCGATCGGTTGCTGATATTGTCGTAAAATTTCCATACCGATCGTACCCTGGCCGGCGATTACCTCCGGGTCATCGAAGGGATGGATAAAAGTTAAGCCTTTTTCCGCTTCTAACTGCCGCGCGTAAGCATAGGCATCATCGTAGGTGTCACCGTGCAGGACGACAATCCCCCCCCGGGCTTTTACTGCGTCGATTTTGACTTGGGGAGTGGTGACAGGCATAACGATAATCGCTTGGGTTCCCAATTGCCGCGCCCCCAAAGCGACTCCCTGGGCATGATTTCCCGCCGAAGCAGCAATTACACCTTTTTGTAACAAATCCCTTGACAAATGCGCCATTTTATTGTATGCGCCGCGCAGTTTAAAAGAGAAAACCGACTGCATATCCTCGCGCTTGAGTAAAAGCTGATTGTGCAAGCGTTGGGAGAGATTGGGGGCAAGTTCTAAGGGGGTTTCTTGGGCGACATCGTAGACGCGTGCGGTGAGAATTTGAACCAGGTAATCGCAGTACATTATTCTTTTTTGGCGGTGCGGATTCGCGAGTCAGGCTAGGATCCAGAATAGATCATCGTCGGTCGGGTTAGCAATAGACCTCTTGGATAATTTTTTTATGGTGTAGTGAAAGGTTTTGCTTTTTTCTCGATTTTTAGATGGAAGTGGAAAAAAGAATAAAATGTGATCTTAGTTCAGGAAATCATCTATACTTTTGCTATATTTATTAGCAAAAGTATGGATGATCAAGACTTATCAGATGAACAGTTCAAACGCCGTTTCGGTGTGTATAAACAAACCTAAAGAAAGATGGTAGAATCAGTAAAAAGTGTTGAAGCTGAATCTAATTCAGTATCTAAAAGGAGACCGAAACCTAAACTATCTATAGAAGAACAAGAACGTTAGAATATTGGCGAGAATATAGAACATATTTTCACATTGGTA
>NZ_JADBUP010000142.1:0-22361 GCF_020245605.1 Microcystis sp. M061S2
AGAATTAAGCTGTCTTGGGGTTTAGATAATGTTTCTTGCCATTTGATTTCATTTTCGATGTCTTCAATAAACTGCTCTGCCAGTTCGTCTTGAATTGCTTCTGGTAGTTCTTGAGCTTTTTGTACAGCTTTACTTAGAAGTGTTGATAACATTTCTTCTCTTCTCTTGAAAACATAACTACATATTATAGGTCAACTTTCTCTATAACACTCTCTGGGGTAACGATATGGGTCAACCTTCTGTATATCACTTCATTTAGGCGCAATCGCCAGAAGTTTTCCCTTTATCACCCCCAAAAGCCTGTTAGCCAGATTAGCATATTGCCAAAAACCTTGGTTAACTAAATTTCTGACAATTAGGCTTATTCTAGCGATGATTCCTATGTCTGACCGCACCGCTTGACAAAAATTTATAATTATTAGACCTTTAGCGATCGCTATCGGGAGATAGTTGTTTTTTGTTACAGCAGTGGGGAGAAGGGAGCGGGTTTTTCAAGTTGAATTGGCAGTTAATCATACTATTAAAAACCGATTCAGTATAAAGACCCCGTTATGCCGTGTCCCTACAGATAGACTTCAACGGCCCTAGCATTCGCCGCGTCACGGAATGAATATTCGCCTTGCGCCTCGATAGGTATCAATATCAAGCACAATCTCAACAAGACTTTCAACACACCGACCTCGATATTCGGAATCATTCAAAAGCCGATCAGCATTGCTAACGGTGATCACAGGCAATGACTCTGAGGTATTTTCTTCACGCAGGACCTGCTCTAGGGAATCTTTCCCTTCCATACTGCGATTAGCGGTAAGCAAAATCATCTGATTCTCTTGAGCAAGTCGCCAAACCGTCCTGTCATCACTGTTGATCGACAAATCCATCTCTGCAAAGGTGACGAACTGCATCGGGACGATATCAAGCCAGCCCTGAGTTGCGATCGCACCCAAGAAAACCAAGGCATGACCTTTGAGATTGTGATCAATCAAAAAAATCATACTTTCGACTCACGCTTTGCCTTAGCCACTCGAAGCTTTTCCCAAGCAGCCTCGGAGCCTGGCTTAGGTGGTTGCGCAGCAATACGGGCAACTCGCTCACGATTTTGCTCTTCATAATATTGTCGGAGTTCTTCAGCTTCTTTGAGAACTTGCTGGTACTCAGCTTCCACATCCGCACGATGAGCCTCAATATAAGCCAGGGCAGTGTTAATTTGCTCTTCCGTCAGATCAAATAATCCCTGAATGAACTTAGGTGGATATTGAGCAGTCACATAATCCATCACATCGTAGAGGGTGATGCGGGTTCCTGCGATTGTCAGTCCTCGCTCTGTACGAATGATAGCGGTTTGTTCATTTGATGCGAGCGTCATAGCTATAGTCTCAGTCTTTCACCATCTCATTCCATATTACCGCATGAAAAAGCAAGGTGAGCAAACGCCCACCCTGACTACTAATTCGCAAGCTCTTTAATCCTCAACCCAGACTTTCAAAATGTATTTCAGCCTCGTTCCTGCATCTAGCCAGTAGTGAACTCCAATATCTGGCAATTCAGTATCACCAGGCCCCGTACTACAAGATCGGCGATCAAATTTAGACCACAGTTTCAATCAATGGGCATGGTGCGTTCCCCAAAATCGATCGCTGGAGCAGTAGAAGTTGCATTAGGGAACGCACCCTACAGCTGATTCGAGCCAATTATTTTTATTAATAAATATTTAACACAATTCATACCAGGTAAGCAAGAGAGCTACGCCACTACTACCGAATCATTACCCTTCAGCGGACAGTAGGTAGTACACTTTGGATCATACCCTAACGCATTGCTCTGTTCCGCTGCAAGCCCTTATTAGGTGTTTTGTAAGCATTTTATAAAGATTATCCAAAATTTAGAAATTGTCGCAGATCAGAAACTAATTTTTGGTTGCTACAATTACCATGAGGTAATGCAATTTCTTTGCCAGAGTTCAGTTTTATAATAGCCTTATCTTCTATTGACATACCATTATCTTGAGTTTCAAGATCGATCGATTCAATTGCAGATAGAGGAAACTCCTCTATATTTGTGGTGCGGAACCACCTCTTGCGAGTGATTGTAAAACAGTTACGATCGAGATCGAATATACAGACTGAGAAGCTATCACGCGCTACTAAAGCTGACATTAACAACCCCATTAACAAAAATGGGCGGGAGTACAATAAAACTTCTTTCCAGCTTCCTCGGTGAATATCAAGCTGGTCTTCTGTGGGAGTTGAAATAAAGTAATTAATTTCACGGACAACTCTATTTGCTTCAAGCTCAGAACAAATACCCGGTATCATGGTAAAAACTCTAAGGGAAGCATCTTGCTTCACTACTACAGTCGGCAAGTGACAGTATTCTCCCGATTCGCTATCTCGGCTACTTGATTTTTCTGTCTTGGACATGGACAGTGCAGATAATTCAAATGAGACTCTTTCTCGTTTAAAGAATGATCCTATAGCTATTTCGCACGTTCCTTCATATAACTTTGCTCTTTGGCATGTCAACCTAAAACCATTCCCTGATAAGAAAGCTCCCAGTAACGGAATAAATGAAACAAAGCCAAAAATGATAAAAGCACCGCATAAAGGTTGCCTAAATTTGAATTGTCGAGAATTAGTTTGCTGAATACTCATAGTTGGATTTTCCACGAATTTATCTCACTAATATGACTTTGCGCTGTTTCACTGATTTTCTGATACGGCAGATCAAGGGGTTTAGCTTTAGTGGGAAGGTTCACCTAACTATTAATTATAGAGAAACTTTCCGTACAACACTCTCTGGGGTAACGATATGGGTCAACTTTCGGCATATTACCCCATTTAGGCGTGATCACCAGAAGTTTCCCCTATATCACGCCCAAAAGCGTGTTAGCCAGATTAGCATATTGCCAAAAACCTTGTTTAACTAAATTTCTGACAATTAGGCTCATTCTAGCGATGATTCCTCTGTCTGACCGCACCCCTTGACAAAAACTTACAATTATTCGACCTTTAGCGATCGCTATCGGGGGATAGTTGTTTTTTGTTACAGCAGTATGGAGCAGTCTAACTGATGGCTATATTTCCAGATTATCGCCCGCAGGAAACCAATCTTCATCGAGAATTTGTTCAAGGGAACCAATGGGAATAACGGGGAAAGTATCGAGGGGTAATTGAGTTCTAACTTGAGCCTCTTTTCTAGAAAATTGATAGCATTCCTCAAAGATTTCCAGAATATAGGGTTTTAAACTAGGGCTATCTTTAATTTCTTCGATTATTTGTCGGCGAAAGTTGAGAATTTCTCCCTTCCAGTGACCCTCATTTCTAGATTTTTCTCCTGTCCAGTAAGTTAGTTTCAGCAAATGTACCAGTAATTGAATCAAAAGATTTTCGATTTTGCGCTTTTCACTCCTTCCCATACTTGCTAATTCCTCTAGTAAATTCTCTAAATCTACCCGCTCAAACTGTCTCGCTTGCAGTTGATTAATAGTAGTTCTAATCCAGAGATAAAAGTCTTGTTCGTACAGAGTTTTATTGTCCATAGATACTTAGTTAAACTGAATAAAACGAGGATAATCATCAAAATTAACTATACAAACTAGCCACATATTCACCGTAGCCATTATAGGGCAGAGTTTCGATAATTTCCCAAGATAAATCACTTCTACTGCCGATAAATTTCTCCGTTGCTTGCGACCAACGGGGATGGGGTTTACTGGGGTTTACATTAGCCTCAAAATCGTATTCGTGAGCGTCAATTGTGTTCCAGTAGGTGGCGGGTTGTTTGGCGGTAAATTCAATTTTTACTATCGATTTTGCTCCTTTAAAACCGTATTTCCAAGGAATAACCATTCGCAAGGGTGCGCCGTGTTGTTTCGGTAAATCATGTCCGAAAATTCCCACAGCAAAGAAAGCTAATTCGTTGGCCATTTCTTCAATTCTTAAACCTTCTGTATAGGGCCAGGGTAAGGCTCCTAAATGTAATCCTGGCCCCTTGGTAATTTCGGGATCATAAAAGGAGGTAAAACGGACGAATTTAGCTTCTGGTTTTGGTTCCACCGCTGCGATTAAAGCACTCATCGGAAAACCCAGCCAAGGTAACACCATTGACCAAGCTTCCACACAACGAAAACGATAGATTCTTTCTTCGAGAGGGAAGGTTTTTTTAATAGTATCTATATCGTAGGTCTGGGGATTTTTTACCAATCCTCCCACTTCTACCGTCCAGGGATTCGTCGGTAATTTCTGCGCTTTTAACCAGATATTTTTCCCCCCTCCGAACTCATAAAAATTGTTATATCTCCCCGCTACAGTTTCGGCAACTATGGGGCGATTTACCGTTAAAAAATTCGGATTCTTGCTGAACCCTGCAATTTTAGGTAATTGCAAACTTTTTTCTAAAGCTTCCGAGGAGGAGGATTTACCACAAGCAGTTAATAATAGGGAACTCCCCGCAATTCCTGCCCCGATTAACCCCTGTAAAAAGCGACGACGGTTAAAATAAACACTTTCGGAAGTAACTTCATTTTCGGAAATTTGCCAAGATTTAGCTAAACGAATTAAGACCATAATTATCCCCAATTTTATTGACAAAAAAGCAGAGTTATGATATGGGATACCACAACTCTGATTGTACAATATTTTGTCAGTTTTTTTAAGAAATTTCGGCGAGCATGGGGGCAGTCACCAGAGGTTCCCGTCGTCCTTTTAAGACCATGGGAACTCCTCGCGAGGGAGCAAGGGTTAAACCGCGACGGCTGGGTTTTTCGGGGGTATTATTAACTAGAGTTAACTGATAATTGGCCAAAATTGTGGCGATAGCGATTTTCATCTCGTAGATAGCTAAAACTTCCCCGATACAACGACGCGCCCCACCACCAAAAGGCATATATTCGTAGGGGGTGAATTGTTTTTCTAAAAAGCGTTCTGGTTTAAAAATATGGGAATCGGGGAAAGTTTGCTCGCGGTGGTGGGCCAGATAAATACAACCCATAAGAATTGTCCCTTTTTCTAAAGGATAACCATCTAGTTCTACCGGTTTTTCCACTACTCGCGGAAAAGTTAACATTCCCACGGGATGAATGCGTAAAGTTTCCGAACAAACTGCCGAAAGATAGGGTAATCGAGTTATGTCAATGGGGTTAGGATTATCTCCTAAAGTGGCTATTTCTTGGAGAATTTTTGCTTGAATTTCTGGATAGCGATGAGTCCAGTAGAGCGCCCAAGACATAGCGGTGGCGGTGGTTTCATGACCTGCGAATAATAAGGTCATTAATTCATCGCGCAATTCCTTATCGCTCATCGGGTTGCCTTCTTCATCCCGGGCCGACATCAGTAGTGATAAAACATCGGTACGATTGGGGTTAGGATTAGCTTTTCTTTCGGCAATTTCTGTGTAGATAATATCATCAATTTTTTCTTGGGAACGCCGGTATTTTCCCCAGGGACTCCAAGCACCCAAATCAGCCCGCAAAATTGGAAAAAATAACAAAGAAGCCATCACCGGAGAGTTAAAAATATCGAGCATTTCAGCCAGAATTTTTTTCAGGGTTTGATAACGTTCCCCTTGACTAATTCCAAAAACTGCCTCCATAATTACTTGTAAAGCAATCGCTGTGGTCGCTGAACGGGCTTTAAAAGGTTTATTTTGGGGCAATTCTGCCATTACTCTCAGGGTAATATCGCGGATTAAATCGCCGTAGAAACGCATTCTTTCCCCGTGAAAAGGTGGCAATAAAAGCTGACGGCGTTTTTTATGGATGTCCCCGTCTAACATGACGACGGAATAATCACCAATAATCGGGGCAATAATCCGATTTGCTTCCCCTGGTGCCGAAAATTGTTTCCGGTCATTAGTTAAAACCTGTTGTAGAGCCGCAGGACTACTGACAAAGATAAAATTATCTACAGTTAAACCCACTTTTGTGCTAAAAATATCGCCATGCTTGCGGGCGGCATTTTCCATAAAAGCTACGGGATTAATGATCCATTGTGCCATTTGCACGAAGGTGGGGGCTTTGACCTTGGGGAGGATTTTCATAGATTGATTGCTATATCCAATGCTAATTATTTCTAATTGTGACATTTTTTCCCCAGAGACGGCAAGGTGTAATAAGCTGCCCGCGCATTTAAATTGCTTATTGAGATGAGGCACTCTTGCACTCTTGCAAGAGGCAAAAGTAAAGGGATTAGGGGAGATTCAGCTAATCTAAGGATAGGCGGTTAAGATGCGTCTTAGCTTATCAAGTAAACAGCAAAAATTACCGGGCTGTTGCTTGTCTTATCTTCCGGGAGAGAGAGGGATTTTCTGGGAATTTTCAGGATTGGCTTTCTGGTCTAAACAATCATAATCGCGGTAGAATAGCCACCAGTTCTATTTAATTCGCTTCTGTAGTTCAATCTCTCTTTTTTCATTCCTTATAGGGACTTTTTATGATTATTTCTAAGTTTTTGCCCTTGGGAAAAACTGTGATTATCAGGCATTTACTGTTATTAACTACATTCAGCCTTGTTTTTTTCCTGACTACTCCCCCCGCTTTTGCTCTCGAATCCAGTGCCTCCACCGGTTTTAATCCTCAAACTATTCTTTTCCATGCCTTAACTTGGGTGGATAGTTTGGGAGCCGTGGGAGCGATCGCGTTTATAATTATCTATATTCTAGCTACTGTGGCCTTTTTTCCAGGTTCAATCCTGACTTTAGGGGCTGGTGTGGTTTTTGGCGTGGTTTTAGGCTCTTTTTACGTCTTTATCGGGGCAACTATCGGCGCTACTGCCGCTTTTTTGGTGGGACGTTATCTGGCTAGGGGTTGGGTGGCGGAAAAAATTCAAGGTAATAATAAATTTCAAGCTATCGATGAAGCTGTGGGGAAAGAAGGTTTAAAAATAGTGCTTTTAACCCGTTTATCTCCCATATTTCCCTTTACTCTGCTCAATTATGCCTATGGTGTCACCGGGGTTTCTCTGAAAGATTATCTAATAGGTTGCGCGGGCATGATTCCGGGGACGATAATGTATGTCTATATTGGCTCTTTAGCGGGCAATCTTGCCACTATCGGGACTTCGGCACCAGCCACTAACCCAGTTTTACCATGGACTATTCGCCTTATTGGTTTTATCGCTACCGTTGCCGTCACCCTCTACGTCACAAAAATTGCCCGTCAGGCCCTGGCATCAGTTCTCAGTGAGTAAACCCCTCAATCGCCATCCCCACCCCACTCCGTCCTTGGGTGGGGACTGACGCGGATTTGTTGACAGGGACTAAAAGAGAGCCGGTGCTGAGAAGTAAGTCCATGGTTGCCAATCGCTTCTAGGTGTTGAGCAGTGCCATAACCCTTGTGACGAGCGAGTCCATAATCGGGATAGCGTCTGTGCCAACGAGTCATTAAGTCATCGCGCCAGACTTTCGCTACGATACTAGCCGCCGCAATTACTGGGGATTTTTGATCTCCCTGAATTACCGCCTTTTGGGGGATTGACAAATCTTTAATAATGTGCTTGCCATCGATCCAGCAGAGACCGGGGGAAAGGGGTAATTTCTGGATGGCTCTGCTCATTGCCAGTAGGGAGGCATGAAAAATATTCAAGCGATCGATCTCTTTCACCGTAGCATAACCGATGCGACAAACAAAATCCCGTTGTATTTGCCGGCTCAATTTTTGCCGTTTTTGGGGGCTAAGTTGCTTACTATCTTTTACCCCCAACTCCCACAGCCGCCCAAAACAAGAGGGGACAGTGACCACTACCGCCGCCACCACGGGGCCAAATAAAGCCCCGCGCCCCACCTCATCGACACCGGCAATTAAGGGTTCTGCGCTCATGACTCATCGACAGTGGCGGAGGAACGACGACGACGACGACCCAGCACTGCGGTTTCAGCCTCTAGTTGTGGCTCCTCTGTCACCTCGGCGCTCACCGGGGTCTCTAAAGGAATGACTTCGCCGAGAAAAACTGGAGTTTCGGTCGCAATCGGTTCGGGCGTAAAAGTCACTGGCGCACTAGCTTCTTGGTCGATTTCCTGACTAACTTCGCTAGTGGTGGAACGACGACGACGGCGCACTAAGGGACGATTTTCGGCTTCCTCGCCAGTTTCCGTCGCCTCTACTGGGGCGGCGGCGGCTGTGTCCTCGACTTCTAGGGTAGGAGTCAAGGATATTTCAGGAGTGGGAGGCGTTTCTGGGTTTTCCGCCTCCCTTTCCCCTGCCAGTTTCACGGAAACAATCACCGATTTCGGGTCTTTAAACTCCTTATCCACCAGAATCAGGGGAGAAATGCCCATTAAAGAATAAACTTCCTGTTCTACCTGGGTCATTTCCACGGAAACCCGCTCCCGTTCGCTGACGGGGATATTTTTGGCGGCGCCGGCATCTTCTCCCCGTTTCGAGAGACGGGCGGGGCGTTCTCGTTTTTCCTCCAGGCGTTGTGGTTCTGATTCCGGCTCGATTTCGTTGTTAATACCGTTAGTAGAGGCTTTTTCGGTTCGTTCCTCTTTTAGCAACAGTTCCGAGGGACGACGGCGACGGCGACGGCGAGAATTATTAACCTGTTCTTGATAGTTGGGGTGGAAGGAAAGATCCATCCCTTGGGCGTTTTCTTCGGCCTCAAATTCGGAGAAAACTTCTAGATAGGGTTCGGCAGCCGCAACGCTAGGAGCGCTCTTATCGGGTAGAACTTTTGTATTAGTCGGCGTAACAACAAAGGTTTCTCTTTCCGCGCGGCTAACGGTGGGGGTTTCTAGGGCGATGGCGTTGCCTTCTCCGGGTAGATGGGCTAAATGGCCCAGTCCGCCGCAATGGTCACAGGTTTTGCCGAATAATTCATAAATGTTTTTCCCCTGACGCTTACGAGTTAATTCCACTAACCCCAATTCCGATAATTGGGCAATCTGGGGCCGGGCCTTATCGCTTTTCAGGGCCTTATTAAACAATTCCAGCAGTTTCAACTGGTCGCGACGGGAATCCATATCGATGAAGTCCACCACCACCACACCGCCGATATTTCTCAAGCGCAGTTGTCGGGCGATTTCTGTGGCAGCCTCGCTATTAGTCCAGAGTACGGTTTCTCGGGCCGTGGCCGAACGGGTAAAGGAACCGGAGTTAACATCAATTACCGTTAAAGCTTCCGTCGGTTCGATGATAATGTAGCCGCCGGATGGTAAATCAACCCGGGGTTTCAGGGCCTCGCGAATGGCGGCGTTAACCCGGAAATAGTCGAGAATTGGCTGGGTTTCCCGATGGGAGTCGATATAAACCCCTTCGAGAGCTTTGCCGCCGCCCCAGTTCGTCAATTGCTGTTTAACTCGTTTTACCGCCACCGGGTTATCAACAACAATGCGATTGACATCGGCACTGTACATATCCCGCAAAACCCTTTGAATAAAGTCATCATCGCGGTTAAGCAGGGCCGGGGCGCGGCTGCTGACGGCCATCTGTTGGATGCTCTCCCACTGTTTTTGCAGAAATTCCAAATCCTCGATAATCGCTTCTTCCGCTTTGCCTTCGGCCTCGGTGCGTACCAGCAAACCCATCCCCGCCGGTTTGACCAAAATCGCTAAAGCTCGTAAACGGGAGCGCTCGTCTTCACTGCGGATGCGACGGGAGAGATTCACCCCGCGACCATTGGGCATCAATACCAGATAACGACCGGGGAGAGTGACATTTCCCGTTAGCCGCGGTCCCTTGTTGCCGGTGGGTTCCTTCATTACCTGTACCAGCACTTTTTGCTGGGGGGCCAGTAATTCCGTGATAGCACCGGCGGTTTTTTTCAGTCTTAAGGGGCCCAGGTCGGTGACATGAATAAAGCCATTGCGTTCCGCATCGCCAATATTGACAAAGGCCGCATCTATCCCGGGGATGACATTTTCTACTAATCCTAAATAGATGTCGCCCACCTGCTGATTACCTGTGGCTACAACTAATTCCTGAATTTGATCTTCCCAAAAAACAGCCGCTATATGGTGTTGTTCGGCTATGATTATTTGTTTTGGCATTCAATTTCCTCAATCTTTCGGTTTCAAAAGCGACGGACTATGGGCTATTTGTCTATGCTTTGAGGCTACTTCTGGAAATCTGGTCTTGTTAAGAAAGTTCTAAGAAGATGAGTCCGCATCGTTAAAGCCTCATCTTGATGTTCATCTGCCTCTCAGACGTGGGAACTGAGTCTTGGTTTCAGTTGTTAAGTCTGTTTGGCAAGTGCCGGCTTGACCGACAATTAGGTAAGCACAGCCAGGAGACGAGATTTTCAATTAATCCCTGAGTCTTGCTCGATAACAGCATTTTTTATCCGTTTCCGCCGGTTCTGTCTATCAGAATCTAGGAAAAAAGGAGTTTTTGAGTTACTCCCCTCGGCAACAGGTTTCTGTGGAAGGGAAAATAGCGCACTTTTCGATTTTCCAAAAACCACGATTCTTTTAAGAAATGCTTTAATCGAGTCTTATAGACGACTATAACTCACTCGGTCACTCTCTGACAAGACGATGATCCCCTGACCAAGATAAATTTTTCGGGGTAAGAAAGGAGTCAGGGGCTATAATTCAGCAGTCAAGAGGCATGATAGGCAATAAAATAGACCTAAAAAGCTATCTAGCTGACTTTTCAGGCTAAAATTCCCTTTTTATCCCCTTTTGGCTTTCTCAAGAATTAATTAACCCGTTAGTCTAGTTGGGATTATTGACGAGATGACCAGATTGACGGTTTCCTTAAATCCCTTAATTCCTGTTCAGACAAGGCGATAACGTTCAAAACTCCCCGTAAATCCGCTTCTGACTCGATTTCTAGCAATTCTTGCAGGTAGGGACGATAACGGTATAGTCGATAACCTTTCCCCTCTAACCATCGGGCCACGGCCAAATTACGGCCTTGATTAAACACTCAATTAAAAGTTGACTGGAGATAAGCTGTTGGTAATTTAAATTGCTTGTTGAGACGAGGCAAGAGGCAGCAGTAAAGGGATTGGGGGAGATTCGGCTAATCTAAGAATAAGCGGTTTAACTACGGTTTGCTGAATAAATCTAAAAACCTTGTTGGATAATATCTTGAGGCTTTTTTGAAATCAAAAAGTTCCGGGCCTGGGAGTGATCGGGGGGAAAATTTAGGCACTTTTTCCCTGAAAATTAGGTAATTGGCCACCTCAAAACCAGTAAAACCCTACACCCCACACCCCACACCCTGTCCCCACGAAAAACTTTTTGCCGCAAACCCTAACTACGTCTTAGCTTACTGACGATAAAGCGCTAAATAATCACTCATAATCTAGTATGACCTGCACCCATTTGGGCGGACGAGAAATCGGATTCCCAAGGCGATCAAGAACTAATAACGCCACTAAATGCACGGCAAATAAGTATAATAAACTATTGACAAATATACCCACAACTGCTAACGATTGCACTTGCAGCAGCGTCGGTTTAGCGAGAATCCCTAACCAGGTGAAAATCCAATCAATAAAATTAGTCGCTTGGGTAATCACATATAACCAGAGATTTTCGCCTAAAAGAATTGAAAACAACCAAAAACGAAAGAATAAACCAAAAGCCCCCAACAGTCCCCCAGTCAAGATAGAAAATTCCCAGCGCGCACCCCGGCGCCAGCATAGCCCCAATTGTAACCCCATCAGGCCGTGGGGAATCAAAAAGACGATACTGCGAGTCGGTCCCATTAACACCGACAAAAGTAAACTAGAAACTAATGCTGTCATGCAAGCACAACGAGCACCCCAACGTAAATAGGCTAAAGCGACAGGAATCGGGAAGAAAACCCTTAATAACGGTCCGAGGGGAAAATAATAGTCAATTAACCAGATTAAACTGGTAGCACTGGCCAAAAAAGCCGTTTCCACCGTGATCAGGGTAGCGATAGACTTGAGAGGAGATGGTTGGATAGGTTTGGCAGTGGGTTTATCTAGAGGTTGCCCCTCTTCCCCCAGATCTACCCAATTGGTTTCATCTATTGTCTCTTCTGAGGATTGAGCGGGAGAATTAGCGTTAGAATCATTCATTCTATCAGTTATCCGGTGGTCGGGACGGGTTGGCCGGTTATTCTTAGCTTAGACTTGCGACTCCCAGTCAGGCAAGAGGCAAAAAATAAGTAGGTAGGTGTTAAAAATTGTCAACCCCCCCTTATTAAGCTATCGATTAGTCAGAGCTTTCTTAACAAAAAGAGAAGAAACTAAAAAAGGGAAACGATTGATAGACATAGTTTTTAAAGAAGGAATCATGCCAAATCCGGTTGTTAAAGACTGATTATTTATTCTTCCTGTTGCCTCTTGCCTCTTGCATGAGTGCCTGTCTTGAGATGTAGCCTATACTCAACGGATTTAATATCAAGGTCGAGGTGAGCAAAAAAATAGAGAAATGGGCAGCCCAAGAATTACAGTATGCAGACCTAGGGGACACGAGAAGAAAGAAAGGATTAATCAGTATCGTGGACAACTTCGCCAGCCAACCTAGTATAAATAAGTGTCTCACAAGTATCGGGAAATTTAGCCGCCGCCAGTGCCACCTACGACTTTGGGAATTCACCCTATTTTCAACCCTCAAATCTAATTGCCGCCCAAGCTAAAAGTACAGTAGAAAGAATCAAAGAACATCCAATAGTTTTGGCAGTTCAAGACAGAACCAGTTTAAACTTAATAATTGCTTCTCTTGGTTTTTTTTAGGGAGAAAAGGCGACCCTTCGGCTTCTCTCAGGCTTCGGTCGTGAGCTCAGCGTTGAAACTATTTGCTTGGAACCGCGAAGGTTAGATGATATCAGCCAGACTTGCAAACTATCTGATCAAATTAGTTCCCCCATAGAACTCCCTTGAGCCATCAGGCACACTTTTTTCTTTTTGTCAAATTTTATGTTAAGAAAGATGTGAGTAATGGATAGCTTAATAAGGGGGAATCTGACAATTTTTAAAACCTACCTACTTAGCTATCTAGGGACTATTTCTGATAAGATTTAATTTTATACTCCCATCTCCCATGTCGTTAATTCAATGGTATCCCGGTCATATTGCCAAAGCGGAAAGAAAACTCAAGGAACATCTTAAACTCGTGGATGTGGTCCTAGAAGTGCGCGATGCTCGCATTCCCTTAGCTTCCCATCATCCCCAGGTGGACGATTGGATTGGCAATAAACCGCGCTTGTTAATCTTAAATCGTCTCGATATGATTCCCGAATCTGCCCAGCAACAATGGGTAACATGGTTTAAAAGTCAAGGAGAAACCGTCTATTTTACTAACGCTAAACAGGGAGAAAGAGTCAAAGCAATTATCAAAGCGGCGGAAAAAATTGGCGATGAAATTAACCAAAAACGTCAACTGAGAGGAATGTTACCGCGTCCAGTGCGTGCCGTGGTGATCGGGTTTCCCAATGTGGGCAAATCTGCCCTGATTAACCGTTTATTAGGGCGAAAAGTCGTTGCCAGCGCCCGCAGGGCCGGAGTAACGCGACAATTACAATGGGTGCGAATTTCCGACACCTTAGAATTATTAGACGCGCCGGGGGTGATTCCTTCCCGTTTAGATAATCAAAGGGATGCGGTGAAATTAGCTATCTGTGAGGATATTGGCGATGCTGGTTATGATAACCAAAGTATAGCGGCGGCTTTTGTCGATTTATTAATAGAATTACACTATGAAGGACTTTTACAATCTCGTTATGGGTTGAATACTCTAGACATGACCGGCGAGGATTTTATCGAAAAATTGGCTAATCTCAAATATCAAGAAGATAAAGAAAGGGCAGCCATGCAGTTACTCAATGATTTTCGTAAGGGAATAATCGGGGCTATCCCCTTAGAATTGCCCCCTTCCTCTTGAAATCGCCTGTTTTTAACTCAATAGTTAATTCCCGAATTTGTCAAAATTACCGCCTGTTAGTCCACTGAGTTGCCGATAAGATTAAAGAAATCGGTAAAGTTGCGGGGATCGATCAAACCCTGAAGGAAGATAGGGAATAAACGACAGAGACAAAAAAGACTATGGGCAAACCGACTGGCTTTATCGAATTCCTGCGTGAACTTCCTTCCGAACTTACCCCCCTCGATCGCCTTCATAATTGGGATGAGTTTCATCTTCCCATGCCAGAAGATAAACTCCGCAATCAGGCCGCCCGTTGTATGGATTGTGGTACACCATTTTGTCACACGGGAACGCTAATTAGTGGCATGGCCAGTGGTTGCCCGATTAATAACCTGATTCCCGAATGGAATGATTTAATCTATCGAGGATTGTGGCGAGAAGCCCTCGATCGCCTCCATAAAACCAATAATTTCCCCGAATTTACCGGTAGAGTCTGCCCCGCCCCCTGTGAGGGTTCCTGTGTTCTCGGTATTCATAATCCCCCCGTTACGATCAAAAATATTGAATGTTCGATTATTGACAAAGGTTGGGAATCCGGTTGGATTACTGCCAATCCCCCCGCCATCCGTACCGGCAAAAAAGTGGCCGTGATCGGTTCCGGACCTGCTGGATTAGCAGCCGCCGATCAGTTAAATAAAGCCGGTCACTGGGTGACAGTTTATGAACGGGCCGATCGCCCCGGGGGACTATTAATGTACGGTATCCCCAACATGAAGTTAGATAAGGAAGAAGTCGTTCTGCGTCGTCTCCAGATGCTGGAACAGGAAGGGGTAAAAATGGTCTGTAACACGGAAGTGGGCAAGGATATCAGCAGCCAAGACCTATTAAACGAATACGATGCCGTGGTTATCTGTACCGGAGCCACCAAACCCCGGGATTTAAACATCGAAGGTCGCCAATTAAAGGGTATTCACTTCGCCATGGAGTTTCTCACCGCTAATACAAAGGCACTATTAGACGGACAGCCCGGGGAGGACTTTATCTCGGCCGCGGGTAAAGACGTAGTAATTATCGGCGGTGGTGACACGGGAACCGACTGTGTGGGGACTTCTCTGCGTCATAACTGCCGTAGCGTCACCCAATTAGAGATTATGCCGCAACCGCCCCGAGAACGGGCCGCCGATAATCCCTGGCCCGAATGGCCGAAAATCTACCGTCTGGACTATGGACAAGAGGAAGCGGCCGCGCGTTTTGGCGATGACCCCCGGGTTTATACCACCACGGCGACTAAATTCGAGGGGGATAGCGAGGGTAACGTGACGGGGATTCACACGGTACGGGTGGAATGGCAACGCAACGAAAAAGGGCAGTTTATCCCCCAACCGGTGGCGGGAACAGAAAAAGTCATCCCGACGCAATTAGTTCTATTGGCCATGGGATTTTTGGGACCAGAACAGCCTTTACTCGATGATTTAGGCTTAGAAAAGGATGCCCGCAGCAATATCAAGGCCGAACACGGTCAATTTGCCACTAGCTTACCGAAAGTGTTCGCCGCAGGGGATTGTCGTCGTGGTCAAAGTTTGGTGGTTTGGGCGATTAATGAAGGTCGCGGGGCCGCCAGGGAATGTGATCGCTTTTTGATGGGGACGACGGATTTACCTTAAACCAGTAGTTAGAGCTTGCTGAAAAAGTTTTTTGTGGGGGCAGGGTGTGGGGTGTGGGGTGTGGGGTGTAGGGTTTTACCGATTTTGAGGGGGTCAATTACCTAATTTTCAGGGAAAAAGTCCCTGAATTTTCCCCCCGATCCCCGCAATGGCTGGCACTTTTTGAGGGGAAAAAAGTCTAAAAGTCTTATCCAACAAGGTTTTTAGATTTATTCAGCAAACCCTAACTAACATAAGAGAAGAGGAGGAGGAGCGAGGAAACAATTGTCCCTATTGCCTATCTAGACAATTGCTCCCTGTTTAAACCGTTGCCGCCGATGAATCAAGCACCACCTGTTCATTGGTGGGTAACTCCAGACAATAACCCGCACCGTAAACGGTTTTAATATAGCGAGGGTGGCGGGGATCGGGTTCTAGTTTCGTTCTCAGATGGCGAATATGAACGCGAATAGTCTCGATATCATCATCGGGATCGTATCCCCAGACCTCCTTGAGAATATCACTAGGGGAAACGGTTTGACCGTGACGTTGGAGAAGACAGTGGAGTAACTCAAATTCTAGATGGGTTAACTTGACCACACTTTCAAACCAGACTGCCTCAAAACGTTCGGGAACCAGGGTTAAAGGTCCAAAACTGAGTATTTCTGAGTGTTTAGCGGCTTGGGGAATGCGATCGGTGCGTCTGAGGAGAGCGCGTACCCTAGCTAACATTTCCTCCACCTCGAAAGGTTTGGTCAGGTAATCATCAGCACCCGCATTAAAACCTTCCACTTTATCTTGGGTTTGTCCTAAGGCTGTGAGCATCAAAATCGGGATGTCGGACGTGCGTTCATCTCGTCGCAAACGCTGACAGACAGTAAAACCATCGACTTTGGGCAGCATTAAATCCAGCATGATTAAATCGGGTTGTAACTGGACGGCCAAGGCCTGGCCTTTAATCCCGTCCTCTGCGGGATTAACGTCATAACCCGCCATCTCCAAGTTGATGGAGACTAATTCCGCGATTGCAGGATCATCATCGATTACAAGTATTCGGGGCATTACCAGAGTGTTATGACTAAGGGTTTGGGTAGGGGGTTGCTAAATGTGTTCTCGCTGACATCGCAACTAGGGCTTTGTCTCTCAAGGGCTTGAGTTTAGCACAACATAAAGAATCCTGTACTGATTATAAGCATGATTGCTAAATTCGGTTTTAATTTGTGAAATTTTGCTGATATAAGTCTCGTGAATGTTAAGAATTGCCAAGAAGTGTGAAGAATGTCGAGCAAGAATTGATATTGGTGCTAAATTATACCCTCTCTCTCCCCGAGATCAACTAGGGAGCAGTTTTTCACTAATCTTTACAATTGCGCCATCTCGATCGATACCGGTTTTAACTGGCGGTCAAGTCCTGCTAGAGCTAAATTTCTCCCCTAAGCTCCCCCGGCGGCACTGTAAAAATTCTTAATAAAATTACCGATCAATTCAGTTTAATCTAGCCAAATAGGCGGTTTTAGTAAGCATCTGTAACGAACCCGATCCATTCTACTCATCCCAACAGGTGATCATAATATGAGCGTTAATTTATCAACTCAACTGCGGGAAGGCACGAAAAAATCCCACACCATGGCAGAAAACGTCGGTTTTGTCAAGTGTTTTCTCAAGGGTGTGGTAGAAAAAACTTCCTATCGCAAACTGGTGGCTAACCTCTACTTCGTCTATTCGGCCATGGAGGAGGAGATGGAAAAACTTCCTAGTCATCCGGTCGTTTCTAAAATCTGTTTTCCTGAACTCAATCGCAAAAATGCGCTGGAACAGGATTTATATTTTTATTACGGTCCCAATTGGCGCAACGAGATCGCTTTATCTCCCGCAGGTCAGGCCTACGTTAACCGGATTCGGGAAATCGCCACAACAGAACCCGAATTATTAGTCGCTCATTCCTATACCCGTTATCTCGGCGATCTGTCCGGGGGGCAAATCTTGAAAAAAATCGCCGAAAAAGCGATGAATCTGGAAACTGGTGGCACGGCTTTCTATGATTTCAAAGATATTACCGACGAAAAAGCCTACAAAAACCACTATCGTCAAACCCTCGACGAGTTACCGGTAGATCAAGCCATGGCTGATCGCATTGTCGCCGAAGCTAACGCCGCTTTTGGCATGAACATGAAAATGTTCCAAGAGTTGGAAGGTAATCTGATCAAAGCGATCGGAATTATGCTCTTTAATACTCTCACCCGTCGTCGCAGCAGCGGCAGCACCGAAACTGGATTGGCCACCGCCGAACAGTAGTCAAGAAAACCTAAAAAAAACGGATAATTCTGGAATTGGGGTAATGGTCAGCCATGATTATTATCTTAATTTCAGAGTTATCCGTTATATTTTTGCTTTTTATTCGGTCGTCAGGATTCAGGAGATTATTTTTATTTATTCTCCCTACACCCCACACCCCACTTCCCCACTACCCCACTACCCCACTTCCCCGATGATCGAGAAAAAACTTCATCAAGAGGGGAACAACTTCCAGTAAGATGAAAAATGGTCAGTGAAAAAGCTAACCGAAATTTATTGTCGGAAATGGTAACACCGCCCCATTTCCCCAGACCCTAGAGGCTAGAGTCCGGTAAACCAGCGGATAAAAATTGACATCCATGAGTGCAGACATTTTCGATCGAGTTAAAAAAGTTGTTGTGGAACAATTAGAAGTAGAGGATCCGGATACAGTTATCCCTGAAGCAAGCTTTGCCAATGATCTGAAAGCGGATTCCCTTGATGTGGTCGAGTTAGTGATGGCTTTAGAGGAAGAATTTGATATTGAAATTCCCGACGAAGCGGCCGAACAAATTGACACTGTGGGCAAAGCTGTCGAGTATATTAACGAGAAAGTAGGAGCAACCGCCTAATTATTGCGGGAAAATTGACAATTAGGATTAAATATCTGGGGCAAAATCTGCCCTTATTTTTGAACAAACATGACAGAATTGCCATTAAAAAGGGTTGTCATCACGGGGATGGGTGCAATCACTCCCCTCGGCAATAATCTAGCAGACTATTGGACAGGCTTAATCAACGGCAAAAGTGGCATTGGTTTAATCACCCACTTTGATGCCTCCCGTCACGCTTGTCGCATTGCTGGGGAAGTGCGGGGTTTTGACCCCCACGACTATGTGGATCGCAAAGAGGCAAAGCGCATGGACCGTTTCGCTCAATTTGCCGTCGCCGCCAGTTTACAAGCACTGCAAGATTCTCGATTAGTTATCGACGCTCTCAATGCCGATGATATAGGTGTACTAATCGGTACGGGCGTAGGCGGCATAAAAGTGCTGGAGGATCAACAGGAAATTTACTTGACAAAAGGTCCGAGCCGGTGTAGTCCTTTCATGATCCCGATGATGATTGCCAATATGGCCGCCGGTTTAACCGCTATCCATACGGGGGCCAAGGGACCGAGTAACTGCACCGTGACCGCTTGTGCTGCTGGTTCCAATGCCATCGGCGATGCTTTTCGTCTAGTACAAAGGGGTTTGGCCAAAGGAATGATCTGCGGTGGGACGGAAGCCGCCGTTACCCCCCTAGGATTGGCTGGTTTTGCCTCCGCTAAGGCCCTGTCCACCCGCAACGATGACCCCACCCGGGCCAGTCGTCCCTTTGACAAGGATCGGGATGGTTTTGTTATGGGGGAAGGGGCAGGAATCTTGATTATAGAGGAATTAGAAACGGCCTTAGCCCGTGGGGCGCGGATTTACGCCGAAATGATCGGTTATGGTCTGACTTGCGATGCCTATCACATGACGGCACCGGTTCCCGATGGTCGTGGGGCCACCAGAGCGATCGAATTAGCGCTCAAAGATGCCGGTTTGACTCCGGCGGAAATTAGCTATATCAACGCCCACGGCACCAGTACAGGGGCCAATGATCCCACGGAAACCAAGGCGATTAAAAAAGCTTTAGGAGAATCGGCCTACAAAATCCCCGTCAGTTCCACCAAATCGATGACAGGCCACCTTTTAGGCGGTTCTGGTGGTATTGAAGCCGTGGCCACGGTAATGGCGATCGCTAATGATCGGATTCCCCCGACTCTCAACCTGGACAATCCTGACCCCGATTGCGATCTCGATTACGTCCCCTACGAAAGTCGTCAGCAGATAGTTAACGCTGCCCTCTCCAACTCCTTTGGATTTGGTGGCCATAACGTCACCTTAGCTTTTAGAAAATATGCTTGAGTCGATGCCCCTGAAAGAGTAATCTGTGAGTGGCTCCCTCTTTAACCTGGTCTTATTTTTGTAGTTCATTCTAAAAAACATTATGGTTGTCGCCTCCCAATCCCTCGAAGAACTTTGTATTAATGCGGTGCGTTTTTTAGCGGTGGATGCCGTGGAAAAAGCTAAATCGGGACACCCCGGACTGCCCATGGGAGCCGCACCCATGGCCTTTGTCCTCTGGGATCAATTCCTGCGTTTTAACCCGAAAAACCCCCAATGGGTCAATCGAGATCGTTTTGTTCTCTCCGCCGGTCACGGTTGTATGCTGCAGTACGCTTTGATGTACCTGACCGGATACGATAGCGTTCCCCTAGAGGAAATTAAACAATTCCGGCAGTGGAAATCGAAAACCCCTGGCCACCCCGAAAATTTTGTCACGGAAGGGGTGGAAGTGACCACCGGTCCGCTGGGTCAAGGGATTGCCAATGGTGTCGGTTTGGCCCTAGCAGAAGCCCATTTAGCGGCCCGTTTTAACAAACCGGATGCCAAAATTATCGACCATTACACCTATGTCATTTTGGGTGATGGTTGCAATATGGAGGGAATTTCCGGGGAAGCTTGTTCTTTAGCCGGTCACTGGGGTTTAGGCAAGTTAATCGCTCTCTATGATGATAACCATATCTCGATCGATGGTTCCACCGATATCGCTTTCACCGAAGACGTGAGCAAGCGTTTTGAAGCCTACGGTTGGCACGTTCAGCACGTCGAGAATGGTAACACCGATTTAGATGCCATTGCCAATGCGATCGCTGCTGCCAAAGCTGTCACCGATAAACCCTCGATGATTAAAATCACCACCACCATCGGTTATGGTTCCCCCAATAAGTCTAATACCGCCGATGTTCACGGGGCAGCTTTAGGAGCAACAGAAATCGAGTTAACCCGGAAAGCGTTAGGTTGGCAATACGAGCCGTTTGTGGTTCCCGATGAGGTGTTAAATCGTTTCCGGCAAGCAGTGGACAAGGGAGCAACGGCAGAAACGGACTGGAATAAGTTATTTAACGAATATCAGGCCAAATATCCCGCAGAAGCGGCTTTATTTGAACAGTTAACCACTGGTCAACTGCCGGAAGGTTGGGAGCAAGCTTTACCTGTTTATAAACCCGAAGATAAGGCGCTCGCTAGTCGTAAACACTCGGAAATCTGCTTAAATGCGCTTGCGGGGGTTTTACCCGGTTTAATCGGTGGTTCGGCGGATTTAACCCACTCTAACTACACGGAATTAGAGCATTTTGGTAATTTCCAAAAAGGCAGTTATCATGAGCGTAACGTCCATTTTGGCGTAAGGGAACACGCGATGGGGGCGATTTGTAACGGTATTGCTCTCCATAACACGGGATTGATTCCCTACGGGGCGACTTTCCTGATTTTCACCGACTATATGCGGAATTCTATCCGTTTATCGGCATTGTCAGAAACCCGCGTCATCTGGGTAATGACTCACGATTCCATTGCCCTAGGGGAAGATGGACCGACTCACCAACCCGTGGAACACGTTGCTTCTCTGCGAGCTATTCCTAACCTCTTAGTCATGCGTCCGGGGGATGGTACGGAAACTTCCGGTGCTTATAAAGTAGCGGTGAGCGAAAAGAAACGCCCGACTTTATTGGCTCTCTCCCGTCAAAATCTGCCCAATTTAGCGGGAACTTCCCTTGAAGGTGTGGCTAAAGGTGCTTATGTTATCACCGATTGTGAAGGTACTCCCGATGTCATTCTCATCGGTACGGGTGGCGAGTTGTATCTCTGCGATAAAGCGGCTGCGGTGTTAAAAGAAGCAGGAATTAAAGCCCGCGTCGTTTCTATGCCTTGTTGGGAGCTATTCGAGGAACAATCGGCAGAATACAAAGAATCGGTACTGCCGAAAGCAGTGAAAAAACGTCTCGCGGTGGAAGCGGGTTCAACCATGGGTTGGCATCGCTACATCACCGATGAGGGGGATGTGTTGGGGGTTGATACCTTCGGCGCTTCTGCTCCGGGGGGTGTGATTCTAGAGAAGTTTGGTTTTACTGTGGATAACGTGGTAGCGAAGGCAAAAGCGTTGTTAGGTTAATTAAAACTTTGGTTTTGTGAAAAAAGCCCGCGTCAGCGGGTTTTTTTGTGGTTATAGGTCAACCTAGTTTAGGCTTTAGGGTTAGTTCATGTAAAAATGTAAAGTAGGAAGCTTTAGTAGTTAGCCAAAACCTTTACACTTGAGATAATTATCACGATTCCTAGAGCCATGACTAAAGGGGAAAGCCCTATATCGAAGGAAACAATCAAGAGCCTAACATTAGATATAGAAGGCTCACTGTTGTCTTTTGATAAATTTATCAAGGCTCAAGAACAATTAGCAATACTACTCCATGAAGTAGATAAAACCCTTGCTAACAAAAATCGTCCCCTGATAAATTGGAGAATCTCTCAAGTTCATAGTGGCAGCATTCATCTTACTTTAGAAGGAATGCCTCAAGATCAGATCACACCTAGTCAAATTTCTGAGGTTATTAAGACTGTAGAAAGGGAAATAGTAACAATTTTAGAACATCCGATTCGCCCTAAGTATAGTCATTTCAAATAAGCCTGATACAAGTAAAAAATAGGGTAAAATAAGGAGAAACAAGCAACCCATACAGAAAAATGTCCTATAGCCTAGACTTGAGAAAAAAAGTAATTGATTATGTAGAGAATGGAGGAAGCA
>NZ_JADBUP010000143.1:0-9348 GCF_020245605.1 Microcystis sp. M061S2
AGCAAATAAGTTCCCTGCGAGAAGAAACCCGCGAGCAAATAAGTTCCCTGCGAGAAGAAACCCGCGAGCAAATAAGTTCCCTGCGAGAAGAAACCCGCGAGCAAATAAGTTCCCTGCGAGAAGAAACCCGCGAGCAAATTGATACGCTAAAGGAAGATAATCGCCAACAAATAGAAACCCTGAGAGAAGAAAATAACAAGCAATTTGTTAACCTACACAAAGAAATCACGGAAGTCAAAATTATCACGTCTAAAATTGAAGTAACAATTCAATCCCAAGCAGTATTAACCCAAAAAATTCCCGATTTAATCGAGAAAGTTGGGGAATTAAAAAACTGGAAACAAATAGCTATTGTCGCTATCACTGCTTTTACCAGTGCCACAATTACTTGATTTATTCGAGGAGGAAATTTAAAACCTTAAAGTCTAGTATTTTTCTCAATTCCTCATTGGTGCATTTGCAGAATAGTCGGTTTCAGGGTTTCTCCGAAAGCGGTTAAAGAGTATGCAACACAAACGTTAACGAAGGCAGAAGGCAGGGGGCAGGAGGCCGTTTTTGTAACGGAGACCCATACCCCGCTCCAAAAACTTTTCGCCTTTTAAGGCGAGGTTTTAGACCCGATTTTTTCGATAAAGGGCGCAAACCTTACGCCCTTGACAGAATGATTTTAAACCGATTGCTCTAGCAAAATTGTCTGTTTACCCGACGTTAATAATAACTGGGTTTGCTTAATTTCTCCCTTGTGGTTACGCCATTGAATGTCAACGGGTAAAGCGGTATTAGGGTCAATTTTGCCTAAACCAAAGTGTAGCACTGGACTTCTCACACCAGAATGACCATTGCCCCCATCTACCTGCGCCACCAGCTGACTGCCATCAGGTAGAGACACCTTAACCGCTGCGCCAATTGCCGGAGTACCCATTTTCCCCTTTTCTGAAGAGGGATTAGGGGAGATCGCAGGGTTTAAAAGCTCTAATTCCAGAGATTGACCGATATTTGGACTATCATTGCGATAAAAATAAGAGGTTTCCCACTGATTTGCTACTACAAAGTCTAAATCCCCATCTCCATCCACATCGGCGGTGGCAATTCCTCTGGTGACAGAGGGATCATCTAAGCTTAATTGCGATGCCAAATCATAGTAACGTCCATCTTTACCCCGCACAAAAAAGGGATTATGTTGATGACCACTTAAATCGTCTCCATCTTGGAAATGAAACCAACTATTGGGGATTTTCAGGACTTGATCATTACTCATGGCTAACTCATGTAATTCCGGCCAACGATTGATGTCACCCTTACGAAATCCTGTAGCTTGCAACGCTTCTAACTCCCCATCATTATCAAAATCGCCGAATTTTGTTTCCCAACTCCAGCCACTACGAGAGACTCCCAAGGGTTCGCTTTTATCGACATAAGGGGCGATTCCTCGAGACATTTTCTCCGTTTCTCCCGTACTGGTAAAGAGAAAATGACTTTCCTCTAGGGCGTATTCCGAAGCAATATTACTCACATAGATGTCTAAGAGTCCATCATGGTTAATATCCCCGAAATCTACCCCCATTCCCTTAAAGCTATCATGGCCGAGTACCTTAGAATTGGGTGTCGTTAACCCTTTTTGCCCTTCCAGTAAGTCAAATTGGAGATGTCCTCTAGTAGAACGATTATGTAAGAGGCGATCGGGTCCGAAATCATTGGCAAAATAAATCTCTGGCAATAAATCCCCGTCTAAATCGGCTGTTCCGACGGCCAATGTCCAACCATGAGCAATTTTCTCCTCAAAAGCATCTTGGACTTCTTGATAAGTCACTCCAGTGGTAGAGGCATCGGACCACAAGAAAACTCGATTTTTACCGCCATTATAAGCACGGGTCATCGAATCTTGCATTTTCTCGATTTTCTGAGAATTGACATCCAAAATCTCGGCATTATCTTGGAAGTAATTGCCAATGATTAAGTCTGCGTGTCCGTCCCCATCCAGATCCGAGAAGGTTGCCGCATTGGTGTACCATTTTTCCCTTTTTTGGCTGATTTGCTGCTGGAGATAACCTTGATCTTGCTTGATAAAAGCGATCGGTGTTCGTCCCCAATAATACACCAATAAATCCCTGAGTCCATCTTCATTGAGATCACTGGGAATACATCCCATCGGGGCCATGGTTTGATCGTTATAGTCAAAATCGGTGACATTCAGGGTGAAGGGCTGATAACGATTGCCCGTACCTGGAACAGGGGAGATAATCACCTGATTGCTTTGGGTTTCTACATGACAGAGATCATTATCCCAGCCATCTCCATCGAGATCCCCCAGGGCAACTGCCGCCCCAACTGCCGAAATCCAGGCCGAATGACGGCTTAAACTGGGATTTGTCGGTCTTTCTACTTGATAGGGTTGATTTTCTAATTCGGGTAAGGGAAAACGAGTAAAGGCAAAGCGAGAAGCGATCGCATCTCTTTCGGCCATTGATAGGGCAGGGAGACGGGAAACAGAGAATAAGACTAAAATTAGCCCCAATGCCAAGATAGACTTGCTATGGCGTCGGATGAATTTTTCCAAACGATTCATGGTTTCAAAGAAGTAACTACATTCAATCTAAGCTTAAGACAGTTGAGGGGATTAGGTGCGAAAATGACTTTGGATGGCTTGTCGCCATTGCTCATAGGCAGGGATTTGGTCGTGGTAATCTAGGCCGATGAGGGTATCATCAGTGATCTTGGCTGTTTCAGTAATAGCCATTCCACACAAAATTTGACAGGCTATTTCGGTATTTTCCGTACAGTTTTCGGCTAGTAAACGTGCTTTTGCCGCAAAAGCTGCTCCCTGGGCTAATTCTGCCCTATAAGGTTCAGCCAGCTGTTTTAAATGTTGAATTTCTTCGGGAGACACTCCCCCCGCATAAGTGCAAGCCAAGCCGATCCCACTCCATAAATGGGGTTGAAGCAGCGGGTCGAATTTTTGGATCTGATCGGCAATTTCGGGAATATTTGCCCCTTTCACAAACCAAAGACTGCGCCCTAACCCTTGGGCAAAGACAAGACGCGCATAACCCGATAATTCTTGAGGAGACTTTCTCTCTCGGATATACTTAGGCCCGGCAAAGTATCCTTGATGAAATCCATAGCCGTCAAGGGCTAACCACCCTAATAGAGAATCTGGAAAATGTTGGGCAGAATCTGCTAATTTTTGGAGATAAAAGCGCAAAGAAAAGGTAATACGGGCTAATTGCCATCCTTTCCCTACATAGGCCATGTAAATATGCTTTTTCCCCTCGTTTGCTAAAAAATGCTCAAAGCGATCGCGCTTACCCAGGGTTAAACAATCTAGCAAAGATAAAGCCATCGCCGCCCCTTCATAAGCAAATCCTCTCAGATTGAGGGTGACACCTTCAAGAAGAGGAAACAAGTCCGCGAGAGAATGAGCCATAATTGCTGCATTATAGCCATAGATAAAAGTTTGCCCGATCGTTTCCAAATATATCTGTTTTTGAGGCTGAACGGCTAGGCCGCCGCTTTGCGGATCACAGATTAATCCACGCTGATTAAAGGTTGCGGCTTGGGGTGAAAGGAGCAACAATCGTTGTGGAAAACGATTTACCTGCCTAGGAGAAAATTTGTGATCAAAATTGACAGCAGGATGCTCGAAGGGTGTGCCTGAGAAATTAGATGCCATTGTTAAAAAAAGTTGACAAAGTTGACAACCCTTGATGGGAGGCCGAAGATATGACCTCATGTTACCTTAAACAAAATTGATTTGATATTATAGCAGTTATCTTAATAATGAGGTACGAAGTGGTCGTTTTGGCGCGCCAGTCGATAAAATTAGGTTACGCTTCATCCTGAGCAGAAACACTGTAATCTTAAGAATTAATCAATTTTAGGCCGATGAATCCTTATCCCTGTTAACAACAATGGCTAACTTTCGCCTTCAAAATTCCCATTCTTTAAAATATTGGTTTTGGGGTCTTTTAGGAGCTTTTATGGGATTTAGCTTGGGAACAACCGTTATTATCGTCTATTTTAGACCAGAATCATCCTTGAAAGCTTCCCAGTTATCGATTTCCTCGACGGTTTCTCCTGATACTCCCGAAGCTGTTGCTGCCCTTGGTTATCTTGAACCTCAAGGTGGAATTACTCAAATATCAGCCACTGCCTTTTTGGAAGGAAGTAGAGTAGATAAAATACTGGTAAAACAGGGAGAAAAAGTTGAAAAAGGCGAAATTATGGCTATTTTAGATAATAATGCCCGTTTGCGAGCAGCCCTGAAACAAGCTCAAGCAAATCTGGGTTTAGCAGAATCTAAACTCGAAAAAGTGAGAGAAGGGGCAAAAAAAGGCGAAATTATGGCTCAAGATTCCCGTATGCGTCAAAGCAAAGCGGAATTAGAGGGACAAATAATGAGGCAAAAAGCAGCGATCTCTAGTTTGGAATCGGAACTTGAAGGGGAAAAACTAGGACAAAAAGCTACCGTTGAAAGAATTAAAGCAGAATTGAATAATTCTCTCACAGATTGTCAACGTTATCAATCTTTATACCGTAATGGTGCAGTTTCTCAAGGGGAAAAAGAGCGATTTTGTTTAGAGGCGACAACTACACAAAAAAGACTCCAAGAAGCTGAGGCTAACTTGCAACGCATTACAACTACTTTAGAACAAAAAATTCAGGAAGCCAGAGCCAATCTACAACGAACTCTTAATACTTTAGAACAACAAATTCAAGAAAACCAAGCTATGCTAAGTGCAGTGACGGAAATTCGTCCTGTTGATCTTCAAATTGCTCAAGATGAAGTAATGACAGCTAAGGCTAATGTAGAACGCGCTCAGGCGGAATTAGAATTATCCTATGTGCGTGCGCCCCATGCAGGAAGAATTTTAAAAATTCATACTTTTCCTGGAGAATTAGTGAAAAATGAAGGAATTTTAGATTTGGGAAACATTCAAAAAATGTATGTTAAAGCAGAAGTGTATGAAACCGATATTAGTCGAGTTAAATTAGGTCAATCTGTAACGATAAAAACCGATAAAATGATCGGAGATTTAGAGGGAACTGTGGAAGAAATAGGTTGGAAAGTGGGACGACAAGATGTTTTAGGAACCGATCCTGTTGTCGATACAGATGCCAGAGTTATCGAGGTAAAAATTAGCTTAGATCATCGCTCTAGTGCTAAAGTTAATCGGTTAACTAACTTAAAGGTTAATGTGATCATTCATCCTAACTAAATAACTCATTCAGAAGATGAATATTCCTACTGCTTGGTTACAATTAGCTCATAAAAGAACTCGTTTAATTGTTGCACTATCTGGTATTATTTTTTCCACTGTGATTATTTTTATGCAGTTGGGAATTCGAGATGCTTTATTTGAGAGTGCTGTTCATTTACATAATAGTTTGGAAGGTGATGCTTTCCTGATTAGTCCTCGTTCTACATCCTTAATTGCCATGGAAAGTTTTAGTGAGCGAAGACTATTACAAGTCTTATCCTTTAATGAAGTGGAATTAGTCAGTCCAATCTATGTAGGCTATGCTCAATGGAAAAATCCCGATACAAAAAACTATTGGCGTAATATTTTTGTAATTGGAATTGATTTAAGATATCAAGCATTTAAGGCTGTGGGAATCAAAGAAAATTGGCAAAAATTAAAGATAAAATATACCACCTTATTTGACCAAAATTCTCGGAGGGAGTTTGGAAATATTGCTGAAGATTTCCAGAAGGGTAAAACTATTATTACCGAGGTGGGAAATTCTGGTAATAATCGAAAAATAGAAGTGGTTGGTCTCTTTGAATTAGGTACATCTTTTGGTTCAGATGGTAACTTACTAATGAGCTACCCTAACTTTTTAAGAATATTTCAGAATCGTTCATCTCGGTTCATTGATATTGGCTTAATTAAGTTTCAACCAGATATTGATCGGCAATCCTTACTCAAAAAGTTAAAGAAATATTTGCCGAAAGATGTCAAAATATTAAGCAAGCAAGAGTTTATTAACTTTGAAAAAAATTATTGGGCAACCAGTACAGCTATTGGTTTTATTTTTAATTTGGGGGTATTTTTAGGATTAGTGGTCGGGATTGTGGTTGTTTATCAAATTCTTTATACCAATGTTGCAGAACACTTAGCAGAATATGCAACTCTAAAAGCAATGGGATATCACAATCGTTATCTTCTGTGGCTCGTCTTTCAGCAAGCTCTGATTATTGCAGTATTGGGTTATATTCCTGGCTTTTTATTAGGGATGATTCAGTATTATTTTACCCAAAAATACACCTTACTTCCCATTGAAATGACCCCTACTAGAGCAATATTCGTCTTTGGCTTAACCTTGCTCATGTCCTTGATCGCCGGAGCCACGGCTATTAATAAGCTCCAATATGCCGATCCTGCCGATATTTTTTAGAGGATGTTTGAAAAGGTTTACGGGTAGCGTAGTCATCTAGGCCAGCCGCCTCAACAGGAGTCGGCTCATGCTGGGATAAATGAAAGCGGCGGAAGTTTCGGGTTAAGCTCATTTAAACCACTAATTGGCTATAACCAGTCTAGGAGAGTCATTTTTTATCGGTTATTTTTATCTCACATTCCTCGGGTTATCCTTTAGATCGGGATGTGATATTTCTCTAAAGCTAATTTCAGTTGAGCGGGAATTGGAGTGGGTCTGGTTTCACCATCCTCTCGTCGCATACAGGCCGTCTGTTGTTCCCCTTTTGCCACTAATTCTTCACCTTCATCAGTCACTCGCCAATATTCAAATAACATGGTAATTCGGTTTTGTTTAATCTCTCCTAAACGCATCCGAATAATAACATGATCAAAGGCAAATAATTCGGACAGATACTCACAGGATACTCGAACCGTTACTAAAGCCAATCCTTGGCATAATTCTGTGATAATATCTGGGGCATTATCTTTGAGAAACATTTCTCGACAACGACCTTGCCATTGCACATAATTGGCATAATAAACATTACCGACTAAGTTAGTTTCTTGAAAACTGACAATGTGATGATATTCGTAGGCTTTCATCATGATTATTTAGCAATTTTTTCGAGATTAACAACGGTTTTAAAAGAACGCTATTGACAATTGACCAATTTTGTCAGCTGCTTGTCCTCTACACATTTGCAATCATACCAGTCAATCAGAATAGTTATGCTCTCAACTGCGATGACAAATTCTACTCAAATATGTCTAAACCGCGCTCTGGGTAGGCAAACCATATAAAGTTCATTTTGTCAAGGATTGTTAAGATGCGCTTACCCTGAGGGGCATAAAGTAGGAATTTTAAGATGATCATAGGTTATCCTGATAATGGTAAACTAAACACAAGTTTTTTATTTTCTGATTATACCTCATGAATCAACCGTTAACTCGTTTTTCTCAAGAATGGTGGTCTGCCTATCAAACGACATGGAACGAACAAGAAAACTTAGGTAAAAAGTTCACTAAATTGGGAAAAGTAATTCTTTGGTTTAGTGATCGTCAGGGGGTTTCTGTTTGTTCAGAATGGGATGATCAGGGTCAGATTGTTAGTTTAGAACTGATTGAAGAAATGGATGAATCTTTACCTATTTTTTCAGCAACTAGAGAGAATTGGGAACGATTTGTTAATCAAGAAATTGGTGCAGTTAAAGCGGTAATGACAGGGTTAATTGATTATCGAGGATCGATGACGATTATTGTTAAATATGGTCGTCACTTTGATTGTCTAGCAGAAGTAGCTCAAAAAGTCAATTAGTTATTTTACCTCCTAATTTCTCAGTAGTGCATTAAATCCTTCTTGTTGAAAATGGCGATCAAAAGTTAAAGCATCGGAGAGGTTTTGTTGTCTCATAATCAACATCGAAGCACAATCTGTTAAGCTATAGCTTTTATCTCGTCTTTGGCGATAAAATAGCAATGCTTCGGTAAATAACTGAGAGGTTTGAGGGATAATTTCTACTGATGAGTCTTGGTGTAATTTATCCACAATATCTGGGGCAGCATCCCTTAAATACCCACCCCTTCCAGATAAGGCATTGAGTAATTCAGTTAACACCATTTCGCTAGTAACAGATAGAAATATATCTAACTCGTCGGTAATAGCTACAGAAGATTGATGTAAACTATCACGAGTGTCAACCAGTGCTTGAAGATAAGCAGTATCTAAAAAAATCTTTCTCATTCGTCTTCGTCATCCTCGTCTCTGGGTGCGCCATACATATAATGTTCAAAATTGCGAGCAAAATCTTTAGGTAATTTGTTCCACTCTTCAATGGGAACTTTTTCACCAATTTCCACAATGGCTTTCCAAAAGGGTTTGTGGTTAGCGGTTTCTAAGGAAGAAGTATCACTATTTTCGCAGGGGATAGGAGTAGGGTTAGAATTGTCCATTGTTTTTGAAAGATTAGGATATTATTTATTATATAGCAATTAGGTGGGAAAGGCATGGCTGAGGTGACAGCTAATTACGACAAAACATGGAAAGAAGCGATTAGCACTTATTTGGCAGAGTTCTTAAACTTCTTTTATCCCAATATTTATCAAGAAATTGACTGGAATCAAACCCCTATTTCCCTTGATAAAGAATTAGAACAAATTACGGCAGCTGCGGAAACTGAGCAACGCTATGCTGATAAATTATTGAAAGTTTGGTTATTAGATCATCAGGAAATCTGGCTTTTAATTCATATTGAAGTCCAAAGTCAATATGATCTAAAATTCCCTCAACGAATGTTTATTTATAATTATCGAGCCTTTGATTTGTACCATAAACCTGTTATTAGTTTAGCTATTTTAGGGGATGAAAGTAGGTCTTGGCGACCTGATTTTTATCAATATGGGTTAGGGGGAAGTCAAGTGAGAGTCGATTTTTTAATGGTCAAATTATTGGATTATCAATGGGAAGACTTAGAACAAAGTGAGAATATTTGGGCTATAATAGTCATGGCACACCTAAAAACTAAGGCTACGACTAATAATCTCAGGGAGCGTGAACAATGGAAGTGGAACTTAGTCAGAGGTTTATATCAAAGGGGATTAACCAAGTTTGAGATTATCAATCTAGGGAAATTCATTGATAAAATGATGACCTTACCCCCGCAACTTCAACTTAACTTTAAAACAAAACTCAGTCAATACGAGGAGGAGAGCAATCATGCCTTTTTTAAGCACCATAGAAGAAATGGCTCTCGAAGAAGGAGCTAAATTAACTAGCCAAAAGTATATTATTTTAGCTTTACAAAGTCGTTTTGGGGAGATTCCTAATTCCCTGATTGAAACGATTAACCAAATTGAGGATGTATCTGTCTTAGAGAGTCTTTTTGTTCCCAGTATTACTATTAATTCATTGGAGGAATTTCAACATTTAGTTAAT